>JBJTAQ010000728.1:0-5821 GCA_046090945.1 Pirellula sp. | reverse complement strand
GTCAGGAACCGATCGTAGGGCATGTTTTCGCGATAGGCGTTGATGACCCAATCCCTCCAAGGCCACATCTGACGGTCTTCGTCGTTGTTGTAGCCATTGGTATCTGCATATCGGGACAGATCGAGCCAGTGCGAGGCCATTCTTTCAGCATAAGCATCGCTTTGAAGCAATCGATCAACCGCCTTGTCATAAGCGGCCTCGGAAGAGTCGTTGAGAAACGCATCGAGTTCATCGAGCGTCGGCGGTAGACCAGTCAGATCCAAACTTACGCGTCGCAGCAGAGTCGCTCGATTCGCAGACTCGGAGGACTGCAACCCATGTTCCTTTAATTTCCTAGCGACAAGCTGATCGATTCGCTCCGAGACAGGCCGAGCAAGACCATTGTTTGCTAAGCTGGACCTTTCCGGTGGAGCGAATGCCCAGTGCTGGGTGTACGGGGCCCCTGCATCGATCCATGCCTTGAGCAAGGCTCGCTGCTGTTCGGTCAGCGGCTTTTTGGTTTCAGGAGGGGGCATGACCGCTTGGGGATCGGCCGAATGAATTCGATCGACGAGCGAGCTTGCCGAGGATTTTCCCGGTACGATCGCTTCGGCAGCCACTGCATCCTCGCGGCGATCGAGTCTCAATCCGGCCTTGCGCGATTGCTCATCAGGCCCGTGGCAACTCCAACAGTGATTGGCCAAGATCGGTTTGATCTGCGCGGCAAAATCAGGATTGGAATCGACAAGCGTTTCCGAAACGGCTTGAGCGACTACTGGCTGCGTAGGTGTTTGCTGGCCCCGAGCTACCTGCCCGGCGGTCAGGCAACTGAGCGCCAGCCAACACAGGCCCACTAGGGAGATTCGGTAGGTCGACATGGCCGCGATAGCACTAACCGACTTTAGGAATCTCGAATCCGGATCGCTGCGCGCGTGCTTGCATCGATGCCGCGACATCGTCTCCTTCGATTCTCTCGGTAGTTGCATTCCATTTGATTTTGCGAGCGAGCCGTCCTGCGATGGCAGACAGGTGACACATGTTCATGGTTTGCAGGTGAGAGTAAACATCCGATACCGGCAAACCACCCTCTCGGATGCAGCGGTAGAAGTTGGCTTTGTGCCCCTCGTGCGGCTTGCCTTTGTAGAGGGTTTGCAATTGCTCGTCGCCGTAGACATCTTTATCCCATTGCTCTTCGATCGGCTTGCCGGTGATCCGTTCGCGATTGACAAAGATCCGACCCTTGGAACCTTCGATCAGCAGTCCGTTATCGCCTCGGCTTGTGACATGGATTTCCATCCCGTTGGCGAACTTGTGGACGATGTTGAAATCGTGGGAGGTATTGAATCGGTCATCGACTAACGGGTTACCATCTTTCATATCGACGGGATGCTTGCAGTCGGTTCCGTCGACTTCGACCGGTCCTGTGCCCTGTTCGGTCATCTTGGCTGCCCACAATGCGATATCGATGTGGTGTGCACCCCAATCGGTGAACTTGCCGCCGGAATACTCGTACCACCAGCGGAAATCGTTATGGCAACGCTGTTGGATGTAATCGACCTTGGGGGCTTGTCCCAACCACATGTCCCAATTGAGGTGGGCTGGTGCTGCGGCTTTAGAGAATGGACCACCGGTAGGACTGCCGTTGATTCCGCACGTGATTTTCTTAATGTCACCCAAGAGTCCTTGGTGAACCATGTTGACTGCCCGCATGAAGAGTCTGCGGTCGGAACGCTGCTGGGTCCCGATGAAGAAGACCAGTTTTGGATTGGCTTTGCAAGCGGCTCGGATGGCGAGGTTTTCAGCCAGTGTGAGCGTTAGAGGCTTCTGACAGAAAACATGTTTGCCTGCTTGTAGGGCTTCGACTGCGATCTTGGTGTGCCAGTGGTCCGGGGTGACGATGCTGACGACCTCGATATCTTTGTTGTCGAGCACCTTGCGGTAGTCTTCGACCGACTCGGCTTTTCCTTTGCCGATTTTGTCGTCGTTTCGGGCACGTTCGCGATGGTTTGCATCGACGTCGCATACGGCGATGATATCGCCAAAGCGGTTATGGTCGTGAGCATCACCAGTTCCCATCCCCCCCATTCCGATGCAACCGATCTTCATGCGGTCTTGGAATGTTGCCGCGTCAGCTTGGCTAGACCATGACCAGTAGGGTACCGATGCGAGTGCTGCGGTGGTTTGTGCGGATCGCTTGAGAAAGCTCCGGCGGGAGGATTGACTCATGGACTAGATTCCTTTGGCTGGGAGGTTGATGGAGGGAGTTTCCGAAAATTCTACCACAGGTCGGGCCGATTTGCGCGATTGAAAAAAGGACCAAAAACGGTCCATGTACAAGTAGATCACTGGTGTGGTAAAGAGGGTTACGAATTGGCTGACAATCAAGCCGCCGACGATGGCGATCCCCAAGGGTTGGCGCAGCTCCGCTCCATCACCGCGGCCGATCGCAAGCGGGATTCCACCGAGGATTGCGGCCAGGGTGGTCATGGTGATCGGGCGAAAGCGTCGCAAGCAGGCTTCGTGGATCGCCTCGCGAGGTCCCCAGCCTCGGTCCTTGCGCAACATGATCGCAAAGTCGATCATCATGATCGCATTCTTCTTGACGATGCCGATCAGTAGCAAAATACCTATCATTCCGATGATATTGAGATCCATTCGAAAGAGGATCAGTCCGAGGATCGCTCCGACACCGGCCGACGGGAGGGTCGAAAGAATCGTGATCGGATGAATGAGGCTTTCGTAGAGGATACCTAGGACCAGATAAACAGCCACCAAGGCCGCTAGGATCAAGATCGGTTGATTCGAGAGGGAGTCTT
Source organism: Pirellula sp. (assembly GCA_046090945.1). Lineage (GTDB taxonomy): Bacteria > Planctomycetota > Planctomycetia > Pirellulales > Pirellulaceae > JBKCUI01. The sequence continues at coordinate 3,026 of JBJTAQ010000728.1, read as the reverse complement.
GGAATGCTTGTGCGGTCCCTTGAAAGTTTCCTTGGATGCTCGAAGGCATACCGATCTCAGAGCTCACATTTTTGATGATCGGAACTACATCCCCCAGGGCGCTGCCGGGACTGAGGTTAAACGAGATGGTCGATGAAGGGAACAAGCCTGAGTGGGCGACCGACAGGGACGTATTTCGGCTCTCGAGCGAATAGAGGTCTTGCAGAGGAACTTGGGCGTTGTTCTTGGTTCGGACATAGATATTTTTGAGCGACTCGGGACCTTTGACATAGTCTCGTTCGAGGGTCATCACAACCCGTCGTTGATTCATGGGCATGTAGATCGTCGAGACGGGTCGTTGGCCAAAGGCATCGTAGAGGGTGTTGTCGATGGTGGCGATGTCCAGACCCAAGACCGAGGCGAGATCTCGGTGGATGACCAGTCGGGATAGTTGACCTTTGTCTTGTTGATCGGTGTTCACATCGGTGATCTCTGGGATCTTTTTCATGGCCGCCATGAGTTTGAGGGTCCATTCGTTGAGCTCTTTGAGATCACCGCCTCGAAGGGTGTACTGGAACTGAGCCCCCGAGGGTCGGCCACCGATACGCAGATCCTGGACAGCTTGCATGAAGAGGTTCGCACCGCTGATTCCACTAGTTTTTTTCCGGATCGCCGCCAAGAGTTCATCGATTGTCTGGGTGCGATCTTCGAGCGGTTTGAGGGTCACAAACATTCGAGCGTTGTTGGTACCTCCACCTCCTGGACCACCGCCGCCTGTAGAAACCAGCACCCGATCGATCGCTTGTTCGTCGCTGACTGCTTTGGCGAATTTTTCACAAAGATCGACCATGGCTTGGAACGAGGTTCCTTGATCAGCCACGATGTTGCCGACGAGCCGTCCGGTATCTTGCTGGGGAAAGAATCCCTTGGCAACCTTGACGTACAAATAGACGTTGAAAGCCACGATCAATCCTAAAACGACCATGGTCCAGCCCGGGAATCGGAGGACAACGTCCAAGATGCGGCCGTAGAGGTTCTCCATCCAATAGCGGTTGGACCGCTCAAGAGCTTGATGCGGCTTGAGCAGGATCGCGCATAGCATCGGAGTGGTCGTCAGCGAGATCACCAGTGAGATCAGGATCGCGATCGATAGCGTGACGGCAAACTCTTGGAGCAGCAAGCCGATCACTCCTCGCATCAGCAGAATCGGGATGAACACAGCGATCAGCGACAATGTAATCGAGACGACAGTGAAACCGATTTCACCGGCTCCTTTGATCGCCGCATCGAGCGGCTTGAGTCCTTTTTCGAGATATCGACTGATGTTTTCCGTGACCACGATCGCATCGTCGACAACAAAACCTGTTGAAATCGTAAGCGCCATGAGCGAGAGATTGTCGAGGCTGTAACCGAGCAAGTACATCACGCCGAAGGTCCCGATCAAAGAGACCGGCACGGCAATCGTCGGAACGATCGTCGCACGGATATCTCTCAGGAACAAATAGACGACTACGATCACCAGCAGAATACTGATCAGGAGTGTTTTCTGGACCTCATGCAGCGATGCTCGGATCGTTGTCGAGCGATCCATGCCGATGCCCAGATCGATCGCGGCCGGGAGTTGAGCCTTCAGTTGAGGCAAGACGGCTTTGACATTCTCGATCGTTTCGATAATGTTCGCACCCGGTTGCCTAAAAATCAAAACGCTGATCGATGGCCGGCCATCGGCCAGGGCAAAGTTCCTGATATCTTCGAGCGAGTCGGTCACATTTGCCACATCGCCCAGTCGTACAGGAGCTCCGTTGCGATAAGCGATCATCAAGGGGCGATAATCTTCGGCGGTCATCAATTGATCGGTCGTGTTGAGCGACCACTGAACCTGACCCTCTTCGAGGAGTCCCTTGGGCCGATTGGCGTTGGATGTTCCGATCGCTGCGCGGACGTCCTCAAGACCTATTTCAAGCTGGTTCAAAACCGTTGGATTCAGCTCAATACGAACAGCAGGATTGGAAGCCCCGGTTGCGAAGACCTGTCCAACCCCTTTGATCTGCGAGAGTTTCTGCTGGACGACCGTCGAGGCGAGCTCGAACATCTGCGGTTTGGAATAGATTTCCGAAACCAGGGTCAGGAGCATGATCGGCGAGTCGGCCGGATTGACTTTGCGATACGAAGGGTTGTTCGGGAGTGTGGGTGGGAGTTGGCTTCGTGCCGCGTTGATCGCGGCTTGTACCTCGCGCGCTGCAGCATTGACGTCCCGATCGAGCTCGAACTGCAAAGTGATCGAGGTCGATCCGAGAGTGCTGTTGGAGGTCATCTCCGTGACCCCTGCAATGCGACTCAGACTCCTCTCTAGAGGTGTGGCAACTGCCGAGGCCATCGTCTCAGGGCTGGCACCAGGTAAGTTGGCACTGACGGATATCGTCGGGAACTCAACTTGTGGCAAGGGGGCGACTGGAAGCAGAAAGTAGCCGATCAAACCCGAGAGGGTCACGGCGATCGTCAGCAGCGTTGTACCAACCGGACGACGGATGAATGGTTCTGAGAAATTGGATCCTGAACCGATCATGCGATCTTGGTGCCTCCAGCATTGGGTTTGCCAGCATGCGGACTGCCAGCATGCGGGTTGCCAGCATGCGGATTGTCCGTGTGCCCTCCGAGTTTATCAAACCACAGATAGATCACCGGTGTCGTATAGAGCGTCAAGGCTTGGCTGAAGATCAATCCACCGATGATGCAAATGCCCAAGGGTTGTCGAAGTTCGGAGCCGACGCCACCGCTAAAGGCCAGGGGTACAGCACCTAGAAGTGCGGCCATGGTGGTCATGAGAATAGGCCGGAGTCGCAGCAGACAAGCGTGAAAAATCGCATCCTCAGCCCTGAGTCCTTGATTGCGCTGAGCCTCGAGGGCAAAGTCGATCATCATGATCGCATTCTTTTTAACGATTCCAATCAACAGAATAATTCCGATCAGTGCGATAATGCTCAGATCGAGTCGAAACAGGATCAGTGCGACCAAAGCTCCTACGCCTGCCGAAGGGAGCGTGGACA
>JBJTAQ010000727.1:0-4203 GCA_046090945.1 Pirellula sp. | reverse complement strand
CGAGGTAGGCCCTTGGGGTTCTTGTACCACGCAGCAACCGATTCCCCAAGCATTGCCATTGGTAAATCCCGTGGTTAGATTTCCAGTGGTAGGTGTTCCTAACAATTGCACCGATTTCTCACTGAGGATTCGCTTACCCTGCCAAGTCCCCCCGCTCAAGAGCATTTGACAGATTCGACCATAGTCCGAGGGGGTCGAAAACAAACCGCCATTGGCTGCCGGTAGGCGGTCTCTATCGGTCGGTTGCTTGCCGGCCAACAAAAAGATCGGCGACTCCTTGAATTCACCTTCGGGTGTCCGCGCGTAACTCTTAGCCAGTCGTTGCTGTTGGCTATCGTTTAAATAGAAAACCGTGTTGCTTAGCCCAAGCGGTTCGCACAGGCGTTTTTGTAGGAAGGCATCAAAGCTCATCTGCGAAACGACTTCTACGATTCTCGCGGCAGTATTGATCCCGGTTTGGCTGTACTGCCACTTGGATCCAGGCGCAAAATGAACTTGGAGCGCAGCATACTTATCGGCAGCTTGGGCCAGGGTCGCGTCGCTGTAGGGGGCCGGTAGTTCCCGCATCCCACAGGTGTGATTGAGGGTTTGCAGGACGCTCACGCTGACACTCTCACCGGCTTCGTTCTTCAGGTGCTTCATCTGAGGCAGGTACTTGGAAATCGGGTCCTCGAGCGATATCAATCCTTCGTCGACGAGGATCATCGTGCAAATGGCAGTAATAGGCTTGGACATCGATGCGATCCAAAAAAGATGATCCGAGGTCAACGCCGCCTTGGAATCCAGGTCCGCAAATCCAGCAGCATCCAGGTGGATGACTTGGTCTTTGTCGACAACCATGGTCACCGCACCCGGGATTTCTTTGCGATCGACAAGCTTCTCGACCGCTTCGTGGATCTGATTCGAAAACGATTTGTCTTGGGCCATCCCCAAACCTGCCAGTGCAAGTGATCCGCAAGCGGTTCCGAACAAAGCGCTGCGCCGGAGGATTTTTTGGTCATTCCAAAGACTGGGTTGCATGGTGAGGGCCCTCTAAAAAACAGGGATCAGTGACGCGATCAGGAGGCAATTATACGGCATTCATCGACGTATCGGCTATAATAGACCGCTTTGTTGCAGCAGGTTTTGATCCCAGCAGTCTTAATCATTCCTATGAATTTGTTTGCTTCCATCCGGAATCTTCCGTTTGCCGGTTTGATTCTTTCGAGATTAGTCGTCATCACAGGTCTCGCGCACACGGCACTGGCGGATGATCCACCGGCAGACTACAAAACCCTTGGAAAGGGTTTCGTCGAAAAGCACTGTTCGAAATGCCACGGTCCAGAGGATCCCCAAGCCGAGTTGGTGCTGACGCGATTCTCCGACTCAGATTCGATCGTACGCGAGCGTAAGATCTGGATGAACGTCATCAAGCAGGTCCAATCCGGATCGATGCCTCCGAAAGAAGAGTCGGCTCCGGAGACCGCGGAGTCCGAAAAGTTTGTCGAGCATATTAAAGCCATCTTCGATCATGCCGACCGAAAGGCCAAGCCAGATGCCGGTCGTGTGACGATGCGTCGACTCAATCGCCTTGAATACAAGAACACCATCCGAGATTTGGTCGGAGTGGATTTCGACCCTACGAGCGAGTTTCCCTCCGATGATATCGGCTACGGTTTCGACAACATCGGCGATGTCCTGAGCCTATCCCCAGTTCTCATGGAACGTTTTTTGGATGCTGCCGAAGGGATCCTAGCACGGGCGATCACGCCGGATCCGCCGCCGATTCCCAAGAGGCACTTGGCAAGCCAGTACACCGAGCCTGCTTCTGCAGAAGTCGCTTCTAAACTCATTGAGAGCGGTTACCGGAGACTCGATTCCGCAGCCAAAGAAGCAATCGAAACAGGGCCTATCAACACCCTTTACCAGTGGGAAGCCTCTGGCGAATATACGTTTCGAACCAAAGTCTACGCAGTGGCCAGCGATGGACAGAGCGTCCAAGCGGTGATTTTGATCTGTGGCACGGACCTTCCGAATCCCTCGGCTGATGCAGAACTGGAATCGATTAGCGGAAATTTTCCCAAGCCAGCGAGGATCCTGAAAACTTTCGAAGTCACCGCCAAAGCTCCCGATCAAGCTCAAGTGATCGAAGTCAACATCCCGCCGATGGCAAACCGGCAGCGGGTGCTGGTGGGGCAATTGAAAAAGCCTGAGGGGCAATCGGCCAAACTCTACATCGAGCACTTGGCACTTGATGGGCCACTCGATACGCGTCCTGAGAGCCATCGCAGACTTTTGGCCGTCACGGCAGGCAAATCAGTACCCGAGCAAACCAGAGAGACCCTCGGTCGATTCATGCGAAAAGCTTACCGTCGCAGCATTCAACCTGAAGAGCTCGAAAAGCTCTCTGTGTGGGTTGATCGAATGACTGCAGACGGACAGAAATGGGAGTCGGCGATGCAGCTTGCGATGCAAGCGGTCTTGTGCTCGCCGAAGTTTCTCTTTCGGGTCGAGCCCGACGAACAACCCGATAGTTCCCAAATGCGGAAACTAGATCCATTCACCATCGCTTCAAGGCTCTCCTATTTTCTGTGGAGTTCCATGCCTGACGATCCTCTTTTGGATGCCGCTGAGAAAGGGACCCTCGAGCAGGAACTGCCGGCCCATATCCAACGGATGCTCAGCGATCCACGGTCGAGCGCTTTGGTCACCAGCTTTGCATCGCAATGGCTTCAGATCCAGCGACTTGAATCTTTCACTGTCGATACGCAGATGTTTCCTTCGTTCAATGCAAAACTCAAGGCTGCGATGATGCGAGAGACGGAATTGTTCTTTGAGTCGGTACTCAGAGACAATCGGAGTGTCCTTGAGTTGATCGACGCAGACTATACGTTCCTCAATGAGGCCTTAGCAAAGCACTACGGGATTTCCGACACGGTTGGGAACTGGATCGGACAACCTGCGAACAAACCCAATGGGCAGCCGATCCAGGGGGAAGCGTTCCAGCGTGTTACGTTACAGGATCGAAACCGCGGCGGATTGATCACTCAAGCCAGCGTGCTTGCCGTGACCTCCAATCCCACTCGAACATCGCCTGTCAAACGAGGTCGCTGGATCCTGGAACAGTTTCTCGGTGCCCCCCCTCCCCCGCCCCCACCGAATGTGCCGGAACTGCCCAGCAAGGCTGAGGATGTATCGACTGCATCGCTGCGCAAGAGGATGGAAGTACATCGACAAAATCCGGCTTGTGCGAACTGTCATGCCAAGATGGATCCGATCGGTTTTGCATTGGAAAACTACGATGCCATAGGAGCCTTCCGGACCAAAGATGGGGCGTTTGACATCGATGCGACGGGCGAGTTTGCGGACGGTTCGAAATTCTCGGGCCCCGGGGACTTAAAGTCGATCATTTTGTCCAAACGGGAGGAATTCGTTCGGTGTTTGACCGAGAAAATGCTGACCTATGCTTTGGGCAGGGGAATAGAATATTATGATCGTCCGACGATTGAGAAAATACTCCAGGCGATGCCCGGCCATGAGTACAAGATCCACGCACTGATCCGCGAAATCGTTCTGAGCGACCCGTTCTTGAAAAGGGGTAAGGAGTAGAGAGCCGATGTTGATTCCCAGCAAACCCATCAACCGACGAACACTCTTGCGAGGCGTCGGTGTTTCGCTCTCGTTGCCTTGGCTCGATGCCATGTCGGGCATGACGACATGGGCGCAAGAGTCTGCACCCAAGGCTCCCAACCGCATGGCCTTTCTGTATGTCCCCAACGGCAAGAATATGGCCGACTGGACACCCAAAACGCAAGGCTCGGGCTACGAACTCACTCCGATTCTTGAGCCACTTGCGGCAGTTCAAGATAAACTATTGGTTGTTTCGGGGCTGACGGCCGATGGTGCGAGAGCTTATGCCGATGGAGGTGGCGATCACGCTCGAGCGTTGAGCGCGTTTCTGACCGGTGCTCGGCCACTGAAGACCGATGGCGTAAATATTCGAAACGGGGTGAGTGTCGATCAGGTCGCGGCGGCACGGGTTGGGGATCAGACCAGGTTGGCTTCGTTGGAGATAGGAACCGAGGCTGGCGCGATGGCCGGCAACTGCGACTCGGGCTACAGTTGCGTCTACTCCTCGACCATGTCCTGGCGGTCTGCAACTCAGCCGTTACCCAAAGAAGTCAATCCTAAAGTGGTCTTTGATCGGTTGTTTGGAGCTAGCAG
>JBJTAQ010000726.1:0-1155 GCA_046090945.1 Pirellula sp. | reverse complement strand
AATGGCCTAGCAGGCCTGGTACTGTTGGAAAGTGGTGTGATTTGTGCCTCAAGGTTTGAACTGGCGTTTGGTGGTTGTGGCGCGTTTGCGGGTCTGTTCATGTCTGTGTGGTCTGTTTGATTGCTCATGACGTTGATTTTTTCGGCAGCTTCAGTTCTGATCGGGCTGACGCTTGCCAATATCCTGAAGCCTGGGAATTTGATTTCTGAGGAAAGCCGCGATGCGCTTAAGTCTCAGTACGCGGAGGATGCCAGCAAGAGCATCAAGTCGGTTGCCAAAGCCAAATCGATCACCGATACGATCCTGGATATCATCCCAAAGAATCCGTTGCAAGAGGCTGTCGGAGCGCTCGATGGATCCTCCCCAGGAAGCGGGATGCTCGGCGTCATGTTTTTCTCGTTGTGCTTCGGGATTGCCCTGACTGTGATTCCGGCCGAGCGCTCTGGGCCGGTGCTTGAGGTACTTCGCGGGGTTTATGAAACCGTCATGGTGATCATCTCGGCGGCCATGAAGTTTGCGCCGATCGGCGTTGCTGCCCTGGTGTTCTCCATCTCGGCAGTCCTTGGTCTGCAGTTCTTCGTCGCCTTGTCCGGCTACGTGCTGGCTGTCCTGACCGGACTCGGGATCCACATGCTCGTGGTCTATTCCCTTGCCGTTTGGCTCATCGCTGGTCGCAATCCAGTGAACTTTTTCAAAGACATCATCGAAGTGGTTCTGACGGCCTTTGCGACATCGAGTTCAAACGCCACCTTGCCAACGTCCCTCAGGGTGGTCGAAGAGCAGCTAAAATTGGATCCCAAAGTCGGTCGCTTTGTGTTGACGATTGGCTCGACGGCCAATCAAAACGGAACGGCGCTGTACGAAGGAATGACGGTGTTGTTTTTGGCACAAGTTTTTGGCCAGAGCCTAGACCTGACGCAGCAGTTAACCGTAGTATTGTTGAGTGTCTTGGCAGGGATCGGCACGGCGGGTGTGCCTGGCGGCTCGCTGCCGCTGGTCGTTCTGGTGTTGCAGACGATCGATGTTCCGGCCGAGGGGATTGGGATCATCATGGGTGTCGATCGACTCTTGGACATGTCCCGTACGACCGTCAATGTGGTCGGTGACGTAGCGATTGCTACTTGCGTGGACGGTTGGGAGCGGGATCAGGGTTTT
>JBJTAQ010000725.1:0-6114 GCA_046090945.1 Pirellula sp. | reverse complement strand
TGTTGGTCAACGGAAGAATTTGGTCGCTCTTGCAAATCGATACCCTTCTGTTTCGATTCGGTGCATTGCCGCGACACACCTACTCGGACATGTTCGGAATTGCTCCCTTCAAACCGGGACTGTTGGCCTTCGGTTCCTACTGGCTGTTGGTCTCAGGAGTGGTAGTTTGGTTCACCAGCGCGATGATGCATCGCGGCGTGGCCAAGAGAATCCAGGAACGTTTGGGTATCCTGTGGAGAGAACTCTCGTTGCGGAACGCGATTCTACCGGCTCTTTTTGCCTTTGCGGCCCTATCGATGGGCTGCTGGCTTGCTTACAACACCATGGTGCTCAACAAGCTCGTGGGACCGACCAAGCGAGAGCAAATTCAAGTCGACTATGAAAAGACTTACTCCCATATCGCTGGACTACCTCAACCTAAAATCCAGTCGATCCAATACGAAATCGATATTTTCCCTGAGACTCGCAACCTGAAAATGCACGCCGTTCAAACGATCGCCAACAAAAGCGATCAGGCGATCGATCGCTTTTATATCAATCTGAATCCTGATTTTGATACCCAAATCACCATCCCGAGAACGGCCTTGGAAAAGGACGATCGGGATCTGATGGTCCGCACTTACCGCGTCGATCCACCGATGCAACCTGGTGAAACCTTGGAAATGGAGTACACCCTCGATAGTCGCACACGTGGTATCGAGAACGAAGTCAGCAATCGTCAGTTGGTCCAAAACGGTACATTCTTTAACAACGCCATCGCCCCAAGCTTCGGTTTCGAAGACGAACGGCGCATCGTTCTGCCCAGACGTCGCAAAAACTATGGACTTGAACCGATCGAACCGCTGCCGGAACTAAAACGCGATTGCGATGCGACGTGCAACGTGCACTACATCACCAACGATGCAGACTGGGTAACGGTCGAGACGGTCATCAGCACCTCGGAGGACCAGATCGCGGTTGCTCCCGGATCGCTCATCGAGCAGTGGAAGCAAAACGGACGAAACTACTATCGCTACCGAGTCGATCATCCCTCGTTGAACTTCTACTCGTTCATCTCGGCCCGTTATGAAGTCGAGCGGGGAAAAGTCGGGGATGTGGATACCGAAGTCTACTATCACAAAGAGCACGCTTGGAATGTGCCCAAGATGTCCAAGGCAATCGCCGACACCCTCGAGTATTGCAGTAAGGAATTCGGGCCTTACAAACACAAGCAGGCCAGGATCATCGAGTTCCCCAGGGTTGCGCCGTTTGCTCAAGCCTTTCCGGGAACGATGCCTTATTCGGAGTCGATCGGATTCATCGCGAATCTTCAGAAGCCTGACGACATCGATATGGTGACCTATGTCGTCGCTCATGAGATGGGGCACCAATGGTGGGCTCACCAAGTCATCGGAGCGAAGATCCAAGGTGCAACGCTTTTGAGCGAGACGCTCGCACAGTACACGGCTCTGATGGTCATGCGCAAGACCTACGGCGATGACATGATGCACAAGTTTTTCCGCTACGAAATGGATAATTACCTGCGTTCCAGGGGATCTGAGCAACTCAAAGAACGCCCGCTGATGAACGTCGAATTGACGCAAGGGTACATCCACTATCAAAAAGGCGGCCTGGCCTTGTACTACCTCGCCGAGATGATCGGCGAGCAGCGGATTAACGCGGTCCTAAATCAACTGATCCAGCAGTACGCTTACAAAGGCCCTCCCTATCCAAACGCTTACGCCTTGGTGGATCGGTTGCGCGAGCAGACTCCCGATGAGTTGCAGTACTTGATCACCGACTTGTTCGAAGAGATCACGCTATTCGATAACAAGACGCTCGAAGCGGTCGCCAAGGAGCAAGCCGATGGGAAGTACTTGGTGAAAATCAAAGTCGAATGCGTCAAGAAGAAGGCCGATGAGAAGGGTAAAGAAACCGATGCGTCGATGGATGATTACCTGGAGATCGGGGCTTATGCCAAGCCTGAGTCTGGCAAGCGTTACGGAAAACTGCTTCATAAACAGCGAGTGCAGTTGACCGGTGGCAAGCACGAACTGGAGTTCCTAGTCGATGAGCTTCCTCACCAAGCTGGGGTCGACCCTCGCCACCTGCTGATCGATCTTGTTCCGGCCGACAATCTCAAGCGTGTGACGATTCAGTCGCGAGATCCATAACAACCAACCGATTACAAGCCCGCTAGCTTTCGAGTTCTACGAAGCGTCTCGGTCGGCTTTTCGCCAAAAAGTTTGGCGTAGCGGTTGCTGAAACGAGACGCATTGGTGAAGCCGTATTTGCTGGCCAGTAGTCCGATTGAAACAACCTCTTGAGAAAGTCCTATCAGCTCGCGTCGAATCTGATGCAAACGATGCACCTCGAACAACTCCCTCGGAGATACACCATATATTCTCTGGATCGCGTCTCCTAAATTCCTGACTTTCAGCCCCGTCTTGTTCGACAATTCTTGCATCGCAAACGCCTTGGTCAGTTCCTCCCTAAACGCATGGTCCAACTGCCGAATCAACCCTAGCTTGCGCTCGGTGGCTTTGAGCGTTCGGCCGTCGATGCTTGGCTGTCCAGAGAATAAAGCCCGGCAAGCGGTCACAATCAATTTCGACTCCGCCAATTCCAGCAACTTGGGCCCATCAGCGATCCCCACCCCGATTCCAAAAAACCATTCGACTCGATCGAGCAACGCCCGTCCACTCTGACAAGGCACATCGGTGTTGAGCATCCAATGCGTAGGAATCTCCAACTCCCTTCCAAAAGTTGCGATCGCTGTGCGCTGCAAATAATCGCGGCGCACCTGCAGTAAAAACCACGGAGCATTGATCGAGCATCGATAATCAATCGGGCAACCTTCAGCGTAGAACTGCACTTGGTGGTCGTTGACTTCGATGCCATTGATCCAAGGTCTCTTCCAAGGGGAGTCGGTCATCCCGATCCCTACCCATCCTTCCGGAATCGAACCGTGACCGATGCACGGCAAGTTGTAATTGCCGCGATCCAAGCGACTATTGGGGAGCACCACTCGATCTAGTCGAGCGTGAAACAACCCACCGCAAAGCAACTTCTGATCAAATCCCCCCCCAGCAACCGCCTCGAACAATAACTCAGGCTCGAACGAGCGAACCTCGATGGACTGAAACTCGGTAGGACAAGGTTTTTGGGACATCGATTTGGTTGCAGAAACTGTATATCCAATGTCAAAACAAGCCGGATTGCGAGTATACTTCTCGGTTCGTTCGCTGCCAAATTATCACTTCTTTTGTTTTGACAATGATGAAAGCTGCATTAGCTCGATTAATCGCCGTCTTGTTCTGTTCTCTACTACCCTATGCAACCCGTGGAGCCGAGAAGCCTAATATATTGGTGATCATGGGTGATGATGTGGGCTACTGGAACATCAGTGCCTTTCATCAGGGGATTATGGGTTACCAAACCCCGAACATCGATCGATTGGCCCGCGAAGGGGGACAGTTGATGTGCTATTACGCACAGCAGAGTTGCACTGCCGGACGCAGCGCGTTCATCACCGGACAACTCCCATTCCGGACCGGGCTCTCTAAAGTCGGCCTTCCAGGCGCAGACCTAGGCCTTCGAGCCGAGGACCCGACGATCGCAGAACTTCTCAAGCCGCTCGGGTATACGACCGGTCAGTTCGGTAAAAACCATCTCGGGGACAAGGACGAATTCCTACCGACGAATCATGGATTCGATGAGTTCTTTGGAAATCTCTACCACCTGAACGCCGAGGAGGAGCCTGAGAATCCTGACTACCCCAAGAATCCAGAGTGCAAAAAACGCTTCGGCCCACGAGGTGTGATTCGCTCCTACGCCGATGGGCGGATCGAAGACACCGGCCCGCTGGATATCAAGCGGATGGAAACGATCGACGAAGAGGTTTTGGGGGTAACCAAAGACTTCCTCGCCCGGGCCACCAAATCTGGAAAACCATTTTTCTGCTGGTTCAACACCACACGGATGCACAACTTCACCCATGTCAAAAAAGAGAACCTTGGCAAGACGGGTCTAGGCTTCTACGCCGATGGGATGGTCGAGCACGATGCCCTCGTCGGAGACCTTCTGAATTACGTCGACTCGCTGGGTATCACCGAGAACACCATCGTCGTTTACTTGACCGATAATGGCCCGATGGTCTGCTTGTATCCCGACTCGGGGACGACCCCCTTCCGTGGTGAAAAGAATACGAATTGGGAAGGTGGCTGGCGGACCCCAGCTCTGATACGATGGCCGGGCAAGGTCAAGGCGGGGTCGAAGTTCGACGGCATCTTTGCTGGCGAAGACTGGATGCCAACCCTCTTGGCCGCTGCGGGTGTTCCCAACATCCAAGAAAAACTCTTGGAAGGCTATCAAGCTGGGAATAAGAAATACAAAGTCCATCTCGATGGCTACGATCAGACCGATTACCTAACCGGCAAATCGGACAAGAGTGCTCGCAACGAATTCTTTTACTTTAGCGATGATGGTGATCTGCTAGCGATTCGCGTCGATCGTTTGAAGATCCATTTTCTGATCCAGGAAGCTACTGGTATCGATGTCTGGAGACACCCGTTCACCAAGCTTCGCGCTCCGATATTCTTCGATCTGAAGGTCGATCCAGGCGAGCGAGCCCAAGAGGGCATGGGATACGATGAATGGTGGTATCGACGCAGCTTTCTAGCCGTTCCAATACAAACCATCGTCGGCAAGAAACTGATGTCGTTCCAGCAGTTTCCACCTCGCCAGAAACCAGCCAGCTTTACCATCGATCAAGCGATGGACGCCCTTTTGAAATCTCCCAAAGTGGGCGGTCAGTAGTCCTAACTAAACCTACCTAAGTACCATGATTCTTCGTTTGAGCTCTGGCAAGGGGCCCTCTGTCTCCTTGCTATTTGGTTGCGTCTGTTGGTCCTGCGCGACTTTTGCCTTGGGCCAAGAGACCTCGAAGTCAGATGGATCCGAGTTGCCGTTTCCGGCTACTCCGTCTGCAAGCGTCGCGGGTGCGACGCTCCAAGACTCCAAAATGACTTGGCGCAAGGAACCCTCGAGGCTCAAGGCCGACGCCCCGAACATCTTGATCGTCCTAATCGATGACGTCGGCTTTGGCATCGCAGATACGTTTGGTGGGGAGGTCCGAACGCCAACACTTTCCAAGCTTGCGGACCAGGGACTGAGGTATACCGCCTTTCACACCACTTCGATTTGCTCGCCGACACGCGCGGCGCTGCTCACTGGAAGGAACCATCACCGAATTGGAAATGGGACGATTGCCGAACGAGCGAGCGATTTTGATGGCTACACTGGGATTATCCCTAAGACTTCCGCTACGATCGCTGAGGTGCTCGGGCACTACGGCTACAAGACAGCGGCTTTTGGTAAATGGCACAACACCCCGGCGAATCAAACCACTGCAATGGGTCCGTTTGACCGTTGGCCAACAGGTCATGGATTCGATTACTTTTACGGTTTCATGGCAGGAGAAACCTCGCAGTACGAACCTCGCTTGTACGAGAATAATCGCCCGATCGAACCACCGCACGATGAAAAGTATCATTTGACCGAAGACATGGTAGATCGAGGCCTCGCGTGGCTCAAACGCCACCAAGCCTACTCGCCTGACAAACCATTTTTCATGTATTGGGCCCCGGGCGCAGTCCACGGCCCCCACCACATTTTCCCCGAGTGGGCGGACAAGTACAAAGGCAAGTTCAATGATGGATGGGACAAGTATCGAGAGCGCGTTTTTGCAAAACAAAAACAGCTCGGGGTCATCCCAGCAGAAACTCAACTTACACCCCGGGATGCCACCATGGCCGCTTGGGATAGCATCCCAGCCTCCGAACGCGAATTCCAGTCGCGGCTGATGGAGATCTATGCAGGCTTCGTCGAGCACACCGATGCCCAAGTCGGTCGGTTGGTCGATGGTCTTCAAGAGATGGGAGTCAAAGACAACACGATCATCTTCTACATTTGGGGCGACAACGGTTCGAGCGCCGAGGGTCAGCGAGGAAGCATCAGCGAGTTGTTGGCGCAGAACAATATCCCTAATACGATTGAGCAGCAGATCACGGCTCTGAATTCACTCGGGGGTATTCCCGTTCTCGGATCTCGAGAAACCGACAACATGTACCACGC
>JBJTAQ010000724.1:0-9318 GCA_046090945.1 Pirellula sp. | reverse complement strand
CAATCGAGGCATCGATCGAGCCACTGAGTGCAAGTGACACCCAAGACCTCGATGTCTCCGAGGTTCTCGCGCAACTCCTGTGCCGTCACCATCGCAATCATCCATGGCCCTATTCCCTGCATCGGACGTGTCGCAGGATCGGACTTCGGTGGTATCGTCCCCGGTTGCAAGCAACCCACTAGGAAGGCTTCGAACATTCGAATCGATGCGATGCAGTATCGCTCAATGCCGAGAGATTTGAAGAGTGCCGCATAAGCGATCGCGGCGAACGATTCGCTGTAGTAGTAACGTCGCATCCGAAGCGGATTGCCCTGCCGATCGACAGTGAAGTACAACTTGGGAGCAGGCTCTTGAGGGCGGACTGCCAAGCGATCGCTCAGATGCCTGCAATCGGATCCATGATGATCGAGGAACTCAATACAACTTTGAGCCACCTGCAACCATAACGGATCGGCTGAAACCGTGTTGTACAGGGTGGCAAACATCCATGCCGAACGCCCCTGAAACCAAATCGACTTGTCGGTGTCGACGATCGCTCCATCCCGGTCTAGAGAGGTGATCATCCCACCGCTACTGCGATCCCATCCATGACGTATCCAGAACGGAATTGCGTCATCGATCAGCGAGGTTGCAAAATCCGTGTCACCCACGAGCGTTCTCGAGTTTAGCGCGAAGCGTCTTGCGCTTCGCAGATTGATAAGCTCTCAAGAGCGAATTGGCATCCTGATAGCGTTCAACCGGCCTGGGTTGCATCGCCTTGCACAGCACATCGATCAGCTCCGGATGCACTTTGCGCCTCAGATTCGCTAAGCCCTTCGGGGGCCAATCATAAGGCCACTCAGGGAGTACACCAGTGAGAACTCGATAAGCTAAGATACCGATCGAGAAAACATCGGACTTGGCACTCGGACGCCCCATGGCTTGTTCAGGAGCCATGTAACCGACCGTACCAGATCCCGACGCCACCAACGTGTGAGCGATCGTGTGCTGGGCAACTTTAGCAATTCCGAAATCGGTCAGTTGCAATCGACCATCGGACATGAGAATCAAATTTTCCGGCTTGATGTCGCAATGGATGATCCGATTTCGATGCGCATAGGCGACGGCCTGGATCAGTTGCTCGATGTAGACCAGAGCCGTTGCCAGTCCCACACGATGCTTTAGCCTCGCACCGAGCGTTTGCGTGCCAAGCTTGCTTGCAATCACAAATCGCCCGTCAATAAAGCTCGCGTCCTTTAACCCCAGGATGTTCGGATGCTCAAGCTTTGCAATCAATCGAGCTTCACGCTGGAACGCGTCGAGCATGCTTGCCGTGACGATGTACTGATGAGGCATCTTCAGAGCGACATGGACCCCCTCAATCGTATCCAACGCTTGGTAGACAGTCGCGAATCCGCCTTGAGCGAGCTTTTTCTCGATGCGGTATTTTCCGATACGGCTGCGAGCTCGCAGGAGATGCGAGTCGGTTATGCGTCTAGCGATGGCATCGAAATCCTGAGCGATCATATCCCTTCCTTGGTCCGCGTAGATTATCGGCACCCCCCACGCGGAGTATTTGGCAGCTTGCAAATAAACCGACAAGTTTGCCCAGATTAACACGCACAGAAGCAGTGTGTTATTTTTGCGGTTCCTCAGGAATCTTTTTGGCCGCAAATACCTATTGGGCGATGCAATGGAATTGGTCAGAGCTCATTCCATCAGAGTATCTCGCTTAAATCACGAGAGCCGGGGATATCCTGCGGCCAACGTGTCCAGATCGGCGTCTGATCGACGATTTTCTTTTTGTATTCGTTCTCCAGATTGACCTTTTTGGTTTTCAAGATCGATTCTTTGATCTCCCCTTGCGCCTGGGGAAAGGTCATTTGATAAGCGTTTTGTCGCTCGAGCACTTCGATGACGTGAAACCCCTCGCCGTCCTCGATGACCTGACTCAGAGCCCGAACTGGGATCGAAAACACCGCTTCGTCGAGCTGCTTGCTTTTTAAAGCACCCGGCCGGGTCCAATCGAAATTTCCACCCTCTTCGGCCGAGAATCCGGTCGAAAGTTTTTTGGCGACTGCTTCGAAGGGAGCCCCACCGAAATAGACTTGATTCCACATTTCTGTGATCGCTTGGTAGGCAGCTTCACGACTCGGGTATTTGCTAAAGACGGCCGACATCACCCGAAACTTGGCCCGCGCCGGGCGCTTCCATTGATCCGGATGGCTATCGTAATACTCTTGCATCTCGTCGAGAAAAACCGTTGGCTTTTCCTTTACGCCCTCGCGAAGGGCTTGGTCGGCCCATACCTGTTCTGCGAAAGATCGCATCATCGAAGGGAGCGATGTCCCCTGGGACTCAAGTAACTGGACGAACTCCGCCTCGGTCTCAAGCTTGGCTTTTTTGACTTGCTCGGGCAGGACCTTGGTGCGAAAGATCTCTGCGGTCTTGGCCATCATCTTGGAGCGAATGTCATCCCGTTCCTTCTTGGGCTTTCCCACTGCCTGAGAATTGACGAAGTACTGCGCCAAGCACTTCTGCTGAATCGACATCTTGAGCGATTTCCGAAGGTGCATCTGAAACTCAGGGTTGCTGAGCATCTCCGTCGTGACTTTCTCAGCCGGAAACAGATCCCCAACCAGAACTCGCTCCTCACCTACCACGGCCACGATATAACTGGCGGCAAACATCTCGCCACTGGTCTCAGACCGCGCGGCTGTAGATGGATTGATCGCGGGTTGATTGATCGCCGAGGCCGGTTGGATCTGACCTAAACTCGCGCTGCCATGGAATACCTGTAGCACGAGAACAAGCAAGACCCAGACGGCAGCAATTCCCTGTTTGTGTACTGTCTGCGAATCGAACATCCGCGGTTCCATCCCGAGGTTTTAGCCACCAAAACTGCTTGAGCATCCACCCAAGACCCGGGGTACACTACGCGATCGAGCGTTACCAATGCAAGATCGCTCGAAGGACTGCTAGCAAATCGGTTTTCGCGAGCAGCTCGGTCAGATTGGGTTCGGATCCAGCAATCTCCGACGGAATCGGCTTTCTGAGGGCAGGTGTTGCTGGGTCTGTCAGGGACCAAAATGCTTGCATATCCCGCTCGACGAGCCTGAGTTTTCCTGCGTGTTTTTGGGCTAGCTGGGAAATCCTGCGATGATCGCTGTAGGAGAAGCAAAGAAAATGGTTCTGCATTTGGATCGCCTTGATCGACCAGAGGGTCGCATCCATCCGCAGTTCGGCGATCTGAAGCAACCTGTCGACAGGGCTTGGCAGCGGCCCAAAGCGGTCTTCGAGTTCTTGACGCATCTGGCTGATCGACGGGATATCTTGCAAGCGGCTGATACGTCGGTAAACGTCAATCTTATGCCGCATGTCTTGAATGTACTCAGGAGGCAGATAGGCTTCGACCGGGAGTTGAATATCGACATCGAGGCTCAGTTTCAGCGGCGTCTTGGTCATCTGACGGACCGCTTGGTCGAGCAGTTGGCAGTACAGTTCGTAACCGACCGCGGCGATATGACCGCTTTGCTGGGTACCGAGCAGATTACCCGCACCCCGGATTTCAAGGTCTCGCATAGCGATTCCAAAACCGGCTCCGAGTTGAGAGAACTCTTCGATCGCGTGCAGTCGTCGAGCCGCATCGGGGTTTAAGTGCTTGTTGCGATCGACCAATAGATAGCAGTGGGCTTGGTTTCGATACCGACCTACTCGGCCTCGCAATTGATGCAACTCAGATAAGCCATATCGATCGGCTTCGTCGATGAACATGGTATTTGCATTGGAGATGTCGAGCCCGCTTTCGATGATGGTGGTCGATAAAAGGATATCGGCTCGATGCTCGATGAATTCGAGCATGACTTGTTCGAGTCCATTCTCAGCCATCTGCCCGTGCCCGATGACAATTCTAGCCTCGGGTGCGATTCTTTGAAGTTTGGCCGCGACGGTATGCATATCCTCGATACGGTTGTGTACAAAATAGATTTGCCCGTCCCGATTGAGCTCTCTTAAGATCGCGTTGCGAATCATGGCATCGTTCCAACGCACGACGCGAGTCTCGATCGACATGCGGTCCTCCGGTGGGGTCTCGAGATTCGAGATATCCCGGATGCCCACAAGGGACATATGCAGCGTGCGTGGGATCGGGGTTGCAGAAAGGGTCAGCACGTCGACTTTCGTCGCGGTCTTTTTGATTCGTTCTTTTAGCTCAACGCCAAACTTTTGCTCTTCATCGATGATGAGCAGTCCTAGATTGAAGAACTTCACATCCGATGAAGCGAGCCGATGGGTTCCAATGACGATATCGACCTGCCCCTTGGCCAGTTTCTCAAGTGTTTCGTTTTGTTCTGCGGTGGTCTCGAACCGACTGAGCTTGGCGATTTCAAACGGGAATTCGGCCATGCGGCGGCTAAACGTCTTGTAATGCTGTTCGACCAGTACGGTCGTCGGAACGAGCACTCCAACTTGGTATCCGCTCTCGACCGCCTTGAAGGCCGCTCGCATGGCCACTTCGGTTTTACCGAAACCGACGTCTCCGCAGATGAGTCGTTCCATGGGTCGAGTCGATATCATGTCCTTTTTGGTCGCCTCGATTGCGGTCAATTGATCGGGGGTTTCCTCATAAGGAAACGAGGCTTCGAACTGCTTTTGCCAAATCGAATCGGGCTTAAAAGTGATCCCTGTCTGCGAGCGTCGCTGGGCTTGCAACTCCAATAATTCCGCGGCCATGTCCTGCACAGCATTCTGGGCTGCTTGTTTCTGCCTAGCCCAAGCGATGCCGCCGATCTTTGCTAATTTAGGACGCGTCTTGGTCCCGCCGATGTAGCGCTGGACAAGATCGATATTGGCGGTCGGTACATAGAGTTTGGTCCCCCCATCGAATTCGAGGGTCATGTGCTCGACCTTTTGTCCCTCTTTGTTGATGATCTCCATACCCAGGTAAATGGCGATGCCGTGGGAGAGGTGAACCACCAAATCGCCGGGCCGCAAATCGAGGAACGTATCGATAGCCCTCGAAGCGTGCTTGCGACTGGACCGCTTGAGCATCGCTCGACGGAGGATTTGGTTGACCGTCAGAATGAACGCTCCGTTGGGTATCTCAAAGCCGCTGCTTAAGAGCCCCACAACCAACTCGACTCGCCCAGATGCGGATGCTTGGCAACTCTCGATAATCTCCTTCATCCGCGCCAACTCGCCATCGTTGATGCAGACGATGACCGCTCGGCGGTCGGAGCCCAGGCATGCGTCGATCTCCTTGGGAATCGTTTCGAGTTCTCCTCCGATTCGCTGCACATCGCTGATCGGGATACGGACCAAGTCTCCTGAGTAACCGTCAGCGGCAAGCTGACCGATCTGCGCGAATGCGAATTTTTGCAAGTGCTGATAGACTTCGATCGGATCGCGAAACCGCTCTGGAAATGGAATTCGATCCCGAAAGGCCGCCGCATGGTGCAAACCCGCCGTCGGTTCACTGAAGAGTACCATCCAGTCCTCCTTGCAGTAGTCCAGCAGAATCGCCTCTTCGCGAGTCGCTTCTTTGGCCGCTAGCAAGTCCACCCGATCGAGTCGCTGAACCGATCTCTGTGAAACTGTATCAAACGATCGAATCGATTCGATCTCGTTGTCGAAGAATTCAATCCGATAAGGTTCAGAAGCATCCGGAGGAAAGACATCGAGAATGCCTCCTCGTGCGGTAAACTCGCCAGCCATTTGCACGGCCGTGGTCACTCGGTATCCCGATTCGGCAAGCCACCCTTTCAGCTCCGAGAGCTCCACCGTTTTGCCAACTTGCAAGACACGCCGATCGTTCCGCAGTTGTTCGGGGCTCGGTACCGAACACATCAACGCCTGAAGCGTCGTGATCACCACCGGCGGGTTGCTCGTTACTCCGGTGCGGTAGCGATCGATCTCCGCAAGGACCTGCAAGCGCTGGATCACTTCCTGCTGTTGGAGCGAGTCCTCATCGGGGTCTTCGGAGGCAGGTGGAAAGACCAAGCACGCGTTGTCGTGAAAGAACTCGATGTCCCGCGCAAGCGTCTCAGCATCTTGATGATGAGCGACCAGAATCAGCAGTGCTCGACGCTTGAGCTTCTGAGCGGCACAGGCTAGGGGGGCGATGGCCCCGAGCCAAGCTCCATCCCAATAAAACGTGTCGCGACCGATCCAGCGTTCGAGGGCCGAGCGAAAATCGGCCAATTCAGTAATCGCTTCGAGGAAGGCCTGCGCAGGATTTACCTGTGCGGAATTCACCGATGCAGTCTCAGTTGCTCCTGGCTTCATCGCCTCCTTGAGCAATTCCTTGGGCTGAGGCGGTTGTTGAGGGGCTGACTCCGTTAGATCCGCAGACGATTCTTCCGGGAAATCGACCGGCGTTCCCCGAATAAAATCGGCTAGGGTTCGTTTGGCTTTCGAGGATCGCGGTTTCATCGTATCGATTAGAATCTAAAATCCCAAAAAGCTGTAGTTGGTTCCTCTACCCTGAAAGCTGGTTTTTAGATGACATTGTGCAAGCAGTTTAATCGATTCCCAAGGTTTCTCGCCATGTATTCTGGCCAAATTTGGGGTGCGGTTTTTTCCGTCGTATTTCCAGTCGTTTGCCTAGTCGGAGAGTGCCTCGGGCAATTGGACACCAAGCCGCAGAGCGATCCACGGGCCGAGTTGATCCGAGCCAACTACAGCAAGTCCGAAGTGCGAATACGGATGCGAGACGGGGTCGAACTATTCACAAGCATCTACTCTCCGAACGATCCAGATCCTAGCAAGACCTATCCGATTCTCCTGTCTCGCACACCCTACAGCGTAGGGCCCTATGGATTGAGCGCCTACAAAACACGGCTTGGGCCAAGCCCTGATTTTGAGAAGAACCGCTACATCTTTGTCTTTCAGGATGTGCGAGGACGCTACATGAGCGGTGGCGAATTTCAAAATATGAGACCGCATGCCAACCAAGGATCTGGGTCTGCGTCGGCGATCGATGAGAGTACGGACACTTACGACACGATCGAGTACCTGGTCAAATCGCTACCTCAAAACAATGGTCGTGTTGGTCAGTGGGGTATCTCGTATCCGGGTTTTTACACCTCGGCCGGTGCGATCGATTCGCATCCAGCACTTCGAGCCGTATCGCCGCAAGCGCCAATCGCCGATTGGTTCTTTGACGATTTCCATCGCAACGGCGCATTTGTCTTGCCGATGGGGTTTAGTTTCTTTTCATCGTTTGGAAAAGCCAGGCCGGTACCGACGACCGATTCTGCAAGCGGCTTTTCGTTTCCGACGCGCGATGGTTATCAGTTCTATCTCGATCTAGGTCCGCTGAAGAACGTCGATGCGAAGTACTTCAAAGACGAAATCGGCTTTTGGAATGACCTCGAGCAGCATCCCAACTACGATTCATTTTGGCAAGCTAGGAATATCCTTCCACACTTGAAGAATATCAAAGCAGCGGTACTAACCGTCGGAGGTTGGTACGACACCGAGGATCTCTATGGTCCGCTTGCGACCTATGCTGCGATCGAAAAGCAGAATCCTGGAATACAAAATGGGCTGGTCATGGGGCCTTGGTACCACGGACAGTGGGCTGGTGATGACGGAGCGAGACTTGGACAAGCCGACTTTGGGTTTCCAACTTCGATTTGGTACCAGCAGAACGTGCTGTTGCCATTCTTTGAACACCATTTGCGAGGGGTTGGAAACGGATACGTCTCGGAAATGACTGCCTTCGAGACCGGCGCCAACCGCTGGAGACAGTTTCCCAAATGGCCGCCTGCCGAAACCGTTTCGACGAGTTATTACTTTGGCCAAGATGGACGGATCACCACAGATCCCAACCAAGTCATTCAAGGGGCAGACAGTTTTCCGAGCGATCCGCGCAAACCGGTTCCCTACACGATGGAGATCACCAACAATTGGGCCAGAGACTATGTGACCGAGGATCAGAGATTTGCGAGTTGGAGACCTGATGTATTGGTCTATCGCAGCGAGGTGCTCGGTGAATCTCTGAGCCTAGCCGGCCCGATACCTGTGGAACTGTGGGTCAGTTCCACCCAGAGCGATGCCGATTGGATCGTGAAAATTATCGACGAATACCCCAGCGTGGTTGGTGGAAGTGGTAGGAATCGAGAGGCCAAAGAGAACCTCAACTCCGGAAGGCAGGAACTCGTACGGGCCGGGGTTATTCGCGGCCGGTTTCGCGATAGTTTCTCCGAGCCTAAGCCTATGGTACCTGGCGAGCCAACACGTGTGAGTTTTGAACTGAGCGATATTTTTCACACGTTCCAGCCCGGACATCGAATCATGATCCATGTGCAGAGCACTTGGTTTCCATTCATCGATCGCAATCCGCAACGCTATGTCGAGAACATCTTCATGGCCAACGAGGAAGACTTTCAACCAGCGACACACCATTTGCTTCGAGGACCCAAGACCCCAAGCCGAATCAAGTTACCCGTCCTGCGATGATCGCCGCCCTCAGGCAAACGGTGGCCTAGTTCCGATCTAAAACGAATGCCCGCCGGAGAAGGCCAAAGAAGGGAGTGCTCAAGGGTCGATCCAACGCACCATAGCTGGGAGCAGGAACAGATTTCCCACAAGCCCTCCGACCATCGTCCAAGCCGCTAAACTTCCAAAGGCGACCGTCGGTATAAAGTCGCTCGCGGCCATCGATCCAAACCCGATCACGAGCGCCAAGGTTGCCATCAAAACCGCCATCCCCGTTTCGCTTTGGCAAGCTCTGAGCCCTTCGATACCCCCCTTGGAACGCTCCTGTCGGTAGCGGAACAGATAATGGAGCGAGGAATCAACGCCCAAGCCCATCGATACCGCAGCAATCATCGCTGCACCAAGGTTCATTCGGATCCCCAGCCACCCCAGCACTCCTAGAACCACCAAACTCGGCAGCATCGCCGGGATCATCGCTATCAAAGCCATCTTGATCGATCTCAACGCAATTGCCATCACCAGTCCAATTCCCACAGCAGCAGCAAGGAACGATTTCCATTGGTCGGCAACCACATGCTCGACAAGCTTGGTCAACAGCACGTAATAGCCTGTGACCGCAGTACTCTCGGCACCAACGCCAGCGAATCCTTCACGGTATTTTTCGACTACCTGACGAACTCGCCAGATCAACTCCATCTTCTGCTCGGATTCGCTCCGCTCCTGAGAACGCAGCATCACTCGCAGCGATCGTCCCTGGGATGATTCACTCAAGAGAGTTTCAAAGAAACTTCCCATCGACTGCTTCATCCCGAGCAACCTGGTTTCAATCGGTATCATTCTCAGCACCGACGCCCCGCGAGCAACCCGGTCGGTGTCGGCCAAGCTCAGAGCGCTGGTCAG
>JBJTAQ010000723.1:0-1417 GCA_046090945.1 Pirellula sp. | reverse complement strand
ACGTTTTTTCGAGCCGAGGGGAGGGCTGCCTGAGAGTCTCGACGGGGTTCGGACTCCGGAAAAAATCGGGATTGCTTCAAACCCTCCATTTCCACTAGACTCCCGCTTCGATGCAGTTTTACTAGTTCCACTAAGGAGGGTGGTCCATGGGGAAAGAATCCATTCGATTCTTGCACGGCGGTGACTTTCATTTGGAAAGACCGATGCAGGATCTGACCGACATCCCAGAACATCTCAAGGCCGCATTGGTCGATGCTCCCTGGAAGTCTGCCGAAGCCTTCTTCGAAACGGCTCTGATCGAGAATGTTGACTTCGTTCTGCTGACCGGTGATCTATTGAATCCTATCTCAACGGGTGCCATGGGCCCCGCTTTCCTGCTCGAACATTTCGAGCGGCTGGCCCAGCGTAATATCCATATCTATTGGGCAGGTGGAACCGTCGATGATCCAGACCGTTGGCCAGAAGCGGTTTCTCTGCCAGCCAATGTGCATTACTTCTCCAAGAAAGAAGTCGAATCCGTGGTTTTCCGACGCAATGGATCGGCTCTAGCTACGATCCTAGGTCGCTCGAGCGACGGTCGCGAATCGATCCGTTCTGCCGAATACCAATGCGACGCCGATGGTACCTATGTGATCGCTCTTGCTCACGGAATCGCCGATCGCGACGCGTTGCTCAGCGAGCGTATTGACTTTTGGGCTCTCGGAAACGATCACAATCGCAAGACGCTCCATGGCGAAGCGCCTCATATGAGGGTTTGCGGAACGATCCAAGGTCGCGGTTTCGATGAGGAAGGTGCCCACGGGTTTTGGACTGTCGAAGTCGACGGGACTCACGATGCTCAAATCACAACCACCGACGTAGACCACTTCCGCTACATCACGCAAACGCTCGATGTCGAAGATCTAGCGATGGGCCGCGACATGCGAGATCTGATGAGCAAACGAATATCTCGGCTTCAGAGCGAGCACGGCACTCGTCACTTGATCGTTCGCTGGAGAGTCGAGTTGGATCTGGAAAACTCCACCATGGTCGGCCCAGAGGCGATCGATGAGATCCTCAGTTGGCTCCGACGCGAATACAGCCATGGAGCTTGTAGCGTTTGGTCCACGGAAATCGAGGTTCTCTCTCCCAAGTCGTATCCCGCCAAATGGCAGGAAGAGGACACGATTCTCGGGGACTTCTTGCGAGCATCCCAAGAGCATCGCAAGTCCCACGGCCAGCATCTGAACCTCAAGCCACTGCTTGAGTCTGAAACCTTGGCTACGGCAGCTTGGCAGCAACTTTTGGTCGACGACACTCCGAGCGTCACGAGCAGTGCGCTCGATCGTGCGACGCTCTTAGGTGTCGATATGCTCAGAGGTCACAAAGTGGATTTGATCGCTCCAACCAGGAGATTCGGAGGGACCCGAGGATGAAA
>JBJTAQ010000722.1:0-7839 GCA_046090945.1 Pirellula sp. | reverse complement strand
ACTGAACCCGAGGTGAGCGGAGGAGGTGAGGCTGTTACCGTAAAATGGTCGGCGATCCATGTCCAGAAACGATTCACGACTCAGAGCGTTTTGAAGGTTGGATACGATGCGGTTCGGAATTGCTATACCTACGACATTGGTAGCGAACTTGAGATGTTACCAGGGGAACCATTTCAGTTTCGCTACGGATTTGACTTCGAACATCACACGCCTCTTGATCCTTTTCGCTGGCAGTACCTCTTGATCCGCGATGGCGATGGAAGGATATCATACCGTCCACTTTCGCCATTTGACCCAGGAACCTTGGATAACATTCAGTCGTATCACGGGCTGCGCGTTTGGCATGGAAGGACTGGCGATCTGCATCAAGTCTCTCCGGCAGTCGAATATGAAATTCAGCCCGAGTGGATTCAATACCAGGATGACACCGGGACCGTCACAACGCGGAGACTCAATACCGCCGTGTGTGCCGCGTTCTACGATACAGGTGTCTCGTTTAATGCAGTCACTGCAAGGCCCGGTGATAAAATTCGTGTACAGTACAGGTACACGGGCTATCCTGCTGAAGAGACGAACGAGCTTTTTAAGACCGCCACGGTTCAGAACAATCCGCGGATTGATCCGAAGCAGCATTTTGTTTTTCTACGAGATCAGTGGCCGACCATCCGTTTCGACGATTCTCTCGCGATGGACAAGCCGTGGTGGGGTGGTCGACCGATGATGTCGGGCCATAACGCGAGGCCAGCGTATGACTATGTTCAGGAAGGGGGACAAGGCATGCTTCGACTTGGACCGGTCTCCTATGCGGCAGCCGCTCTGGGACCAGAAAAGTTGGAGCCCGGGCCCTATCTTGTTTCTGCACGCGTCAAATCGGTGAACACCCATGGTCCAGGCGGGCGGCTGGAACTGCTCATGCTGAAGAAGGGGGATCTGAACGGCAACTCCTTTATTCGCTGGGATGTCGGCAATATTGTGAGTGAGCAGACGCGCTATTTTGGAAGGGGATCGTTCGACTGGCGAGATGTGTCGTTTGTCGCTGAAGTTCCAAAGGCAGCGACAGGGCTGGCGCTGGGTCTGGGGAATTCCGGGACAGGTGAAGTCTTCGTGTCAGAAGTGAGGATCGAACCTCTAGGAAATCGTCAATCGCCACCTGAGATGCTTTCTGCCACACCGCCATCGGACGATGTGGTGCACGATGCGCTTTGGGATTTGCGAATGGAGGAACACAAGGGTTTGCATATCTTCAATCACGGTTCGTCGACCTATCGAACCATGGAACTTGCAAACCTCGACTGGGTTACAGACGAGGGGCACTCGGCCATCCGTTTCTCTGAGAATCCACCTGAACGTCGGGACTTTCCAACACTTGGAATCCTTGATCAGAATCTGCGTAATCCGGCACAGCGGCAAAACTATGAGGCCGTGTGTCACGGAGCCTTTGCTCTCGGAGGGCATCATGGCGGAGGTGAAAAGCTCAATGGTCTCACGCTCGCAGCGTGGATCAAGCCGGCAGCTGAAATGGGCAAGAGCACGTCCTATAGCGGCAAAGGAGACATCCTCGGATACGGCGCCCGACGTTTTATTCTTGGCCTGCAGGGCCAGGCCGCACCCTATTCACTGGTCGCCCGGATCAACGTCAACGACACGATTGACTCGAGCACGAAACTCGATGCCGACCGGTGGTATCACGTAGCGATGACTTGCACTCCCTCGGACGAGAATTGGCAAGTTCGTCTGTACCTCGATGGCCAGGAAGTTGGCGCTAGCGTTACAAAGACCCTGCCAGCATCGTCAACCATTCCGGATTCTCTTGTGCTCGGTGCCGAGTTGTTCTATCTGCACGGAGCCTACTATCGTGGACTGATGAGCAGGGTGCTGGTCGTGACACGGACGATGAATGGTCATGAAATTCGATCGCTGATGAATTCTCGAGCACTGCGAGAGACAAAACTATGAGCCGATGTTCCCTGTTCCTTATGTGCCTTATGTGACTAGCACGCATCCTCCTAATTCCAGTGTGTTCACCGTTTTATTAGTTCGATGTCTCTGCCAACTAATGGTTTTGGATTCCGATGCGTGAGCCAGTTCTAAATACACTTTGTCCGCTAGTGTCCATACTCGCAATCATAAGCTGTTGACCAGTTCGTCGCGCGGAGAGCTGCCGCCGAAATGGAACGGTTCGATCTTCTTGACGTCCGGAGATGCCCGCCGAGCAGATCAACACCACCTCAGACATCACCTCCGGCCGAACTACGTCGTACACGGAAGTCGAACCGCTCGATGAGCACTCCGTGATCGTGATGTACGACCGGATCCCCAACGGCAAGAACGCGATTCCTCCAGGCTCGAACGAGACCAACAGTGTCTGGGTGGTGAAGATCTCGTGGGAGGAACGCTAAGAAAGTGCGGAGGATAGCTCGCTATTGCGCGTTGAGAAATGAATGCGGTACCGTGCAAGCCGTCCGGTGGGTTTCGTTGGATCGGCAAAAACCGGGCAACTTGCGCTCCACCGCCATCAGTTCGACCTTTTTCCTAAACCTGCTAGGAAAGCCCGAGAGTAGTTTCAGACCTGGCCGGCAAAACTTTCACGGGTTGATCGCTCGCGCGATCTTGTTGGGCCTTGCGAAACTGCAACGGAGTGGTGCCGGTGAATTTTTTGAATCGCTTCACAAAGGCGCTGTGGTCGTAGAAACCGCAATCGATGGCGATTTGCATGATGCTCGAACTTCCCGCCTTGAGCAATTCCATCGCATGGTACATCCGGGCTTGCTCGACAAATGCGTACGGTGTCATCTTCAGTCGAACTTTAAAGATGCGCATGAAGTGACTGACCGATACCCCGCACCGTTCCGCCAAGTCACTGACCGTGATGGGGCTCGCGAAATTTTTCGAGACATAATCAATCGCGGGCAACAACCGTCCCAAGTCCGACTCCTTGCCCATCACCTCTTCGTAAGGTTCATTGAGTGTCAAAAGCCCAACGATCTTTCCCTCGCGATCTCTCAACGGAAACTTGCTCGAAAAGGACCATTTTGGCGCATGCGAAAAGAAACAGGTCGCATGCACTTCGTTGAGCAATGTCTTACCCTCGCGCAGCACGAGCAAGTCGTTTTGACGGAAACTCTCCGCGATGATCTTCGGGAACAAATCAAAGTCGGTTAATCCCACCACCTCGCTTTCCGAACCGCGATGAATCGCGCGTCTAAGGGGCTCGCTCATATAAACGTAACGCGAGTCCAGATCCTTGATCATGAACATCGCTCTGGGTAACAATTGGAGCGCGTCGAGGAACTGAACCAAATTGTCAAATTGGTCGAAAAAGGCAGATTGATACTGTCTAATAGTCAATGAATCCTCAAGATTGATGACACGATGGACTGGAAGATTTGATAGGATATTACCATTTATTGAGACTCCATTCCTAGTCTCGGGTTTGGGAATTGATCAAAATCAAATTGGTGTTGGGATGCCTTGAGTTTTTTGCTGGGCGATGGGTACCAAGGCTGTGGTAGTGCGGTGATTCACAGAGTATGCAGCAAGCGAGGATGGTGGTGATTTCGAAGTTTTTTCGAAAGCTAGGTGGCGTGCTCTTGGCGGTCCTGTGCATCTCCACATGGGTAAACGCAGGTGACTCGGAACTGCTTGTCCTGATGCACGATTCAGGACGGGTCGAACGCTATGAACTTCAAACAGGCAAACACCTCGGAACCATACTGAGCGGCTTGCCCCCGTCGAATGCACTCTTGCTGGACAACGATGGCCGACTCCTGATTTCGACCGGCAAGCCGAACGAAATGGGAACCGTACTTCGATACGACCTGGCAGGACGCATGGAAACTCTCATCCAAGTTCCCGAAGGATACGGCGGCCGATTGCATCGCGCGACCGGGCTGGCTTGGCATCAAGGTGATTTGCTGGTGGCTAGTCAAGGAGATGGCAAGGTCAAGCGTTACGCTTATCCGTCGGGCGAATGGCTCGACGATATTGCATTAGCATCTCCAGGGGGCATGACCCAAATAGCATTCCAAGGTGACGAACTCTACGTGACAGACTATCAAGCCCAAGCGATTCGCAGAACCAACAAACTCGACGGTTCGATGAGTGCGATCTGGGCCCAGCATCAAGCGCAGCATCCGTGGGGGCTATGCTTCGACTCAAAGGGTGCGGCGTTCTGGTGTACCTCGGCCAATCGTATCCTTCGAACCGTCGGCTCCGAGACAGTCGAATGGGCAGGTGCCGGTGGAGGGATCGCCACTCCGTTGAGCCTTGCCATTGGCCCTGACGGATTTCTCTACTGCGCAAGTTGGCTGGGAGATGTCACCCTATGGCGGATCGACTCAGTCAATCCAGGTGAACCCGTTCGAACAATCCGTGGACCAGAGGTCAAGGGGCCCATCTCCTTTGCATTCACCGATCGCAGGCTGCCGCCCGAGTTCGCTTACACGCCATCGACGGGACTGAACGAAACACCGGAAAAGATCGCGATGTTCGAGTCTCGTATCCGTCCGCTTTTGCACGATCGATGTATCGAGTGCCACGATCAAGACACACAGGAAGGAGGTCTGCGCCTCGACCTGCGCGCCGGATGGAAGCTTGGTGGTCATACCGGACCTGCGATAGTCCCCGGGCGACCCGACGACAGCTTGCTCTACCGCGCGGTCGTGTACTTGGACAAAGATCTTCAGATGCCGCCCGATGGCCCCCTGGCCAAGGAAGATGTCCAGCTTCTTCGCCAATGGATTGAACAAGGAGCCATCGATCCGAGAGAGGGTGAGACATCGGTAGCAAAAACCGCGATCGATGCGTGGTCGCAAGCCTTCGGCGAGCGACTCGATTGGTGGAGTTTGAAACCATTATCGAATCCAGCATTCCCCCAAGTCGCCGATCCTGCATGGAATCGCTCGCCAGTGGATCGCTTCATCCGTTCTCTGCTGGATCAAACCGGATTGCAGCCCGCACCGCCAGCCGAGCCGGAGGATCTCCTGCGACGACTCAGTTTCGTACTGACCGGACTACCGCCGACCCCACAGCAGCGGGAATCCTTTCTGACTGCGTGGCATATCGATTCAGAGCGAGCGTACACCGAGCTAGTGGACCAGTTGCTGGCCTCACCGCACTACGGCGAAGCGATCGCGCGACACTGGATGGATGTAGTTCGCTACACGGATACTTATGGTTACGAATGGGACAACCCGGCCAAAGGGTCGCATGAGTATCGCGACTACCTCATCCGAGCGTTCAACAACGATATCGGTTTTGACACATTCCTCACTGAACAAATCGCCGGCGACTTGCTGAATTCCGATCGCATCGATGATGCAACTGGAGTGATCGAAAACCGAATTGGTCCGATGTTCTATCACATGGGCGAGCACCGGCATGGCAGCAGCCGTGACTTCAACGGCATTCACCAGGAAATGGTCAACAACAAAATCGACGCATTCTCGAAAGCATTCCTGGCAACAACCGTCGCTTGTTCCCGTTGCCACGACCACAAGCTCGAAGCCGTATCGCAGAAGGATTACTACGCGCTGGGTGCCATGTTCATCACGCCGCGCTGGGCCAGTCGACCGATCGATGCTCCCGAAAAAAACAGAAGTGCAATCGCCCAACTGCAAGAGTTGCGAACCGCCATTCGGGGTGAACTGGCAAGCCTCTGGCGCTCGAGCGAAATTCCGCCATCGGATTGGCGAAAGGCCGTTTCGAGCTACCCGGAAAAACAAGAGCCGCAATTCGGGGATGTTGATTATCCTATGTACCGAATCGCGAAGGAGTTCAACCAACCCGAATCGATCAAACCCGAATCGAATCAAATTCAGGCGGCATGGCAAGCCTTAGCGGGACAATGGCAGACGCACCGCAGTGCGAGGATCGATGCCAACAAAGCCTTTACGGTCCTAGCGGATTTTTCCAACCCAACGCTACCAACCGATTGGGTGATAGAAGGCCAAGGTTTCGAGTCGGGTTGGGTCGACGAAGCAACGCCGTTAGTCGCCTTAGAGGGGGATACGATTGTCGCAAGGCTGCTGCCGCGCGGCTTGCATACCCATGCCCTCTCCTCGAAGCTGCCCGGTGTCATTCGAATGCCACCCCAACACACCGTCCCTGGCAGCATCGTGAGTGTCAAGCTGGCGGGAGGCGAATACGCTGGCACTTTGATCCTCGATGAAAACTCGATCCAGAGCGAAAGTGTTGCGTTTTTGAATCAGGTGAAGCCAAGTTGGCGATCGTATGGTGATTTGCCTTTGAAGAACGGCATAACACGCGTCACGATTGACTTTGCAACCGCTTCGTTGAATTCGAATTTCCCTCCTCGCACGGGTCTTGCGGCTGGTTTGCCGAATCAGGATTTCGGTTACGACAAACGGAGTTGGTTAAGCGTTACACAAATCGTGTCGCACGACACCTCCGGTGCTCCGCTCGATACGATGGACTTCCATACGAACCTATTGGATCGCCCCGCACCTCAGAGTGTCCAGGAAGTCAATGCTCGCGTAACCCAATGGCTGAAAGAGGCCGTGGGGCGATGGTGCGATGGACCAATGCAACCCGGCGACGGCGCGATTGTCGACTGGATGATTACCAAGAAACTGCTTCCCAATCAAGCTGCACCGGGAAGTCGACTTGCGTCGTTGGTTCGAACCTATCGCGATATCGAGCAATCGATCCCGTTCCCTCGCAGCGTCAACAGCATGGACGAGCGTGCTTCGGCAAAATCTGGTCTGTACTTCAATGTTCGCGGAAACGTCGATACGGTGGGGGATCTTGTGATGCCGGCATCGCTATCGATGTTTGGCCCGGACGATTCGATTCAACAGAGCCCCGGAAGCGGTCGCTTCGAATTGGCTCAGTCGCTGGTGCGGCCCGAGCATCCCTTGACCTCGCGGGTGTACGTCAATCGGGTATGGCAGTGGGTGTTTGGAACCGGGATCGTTGCAAGCCCGGATGATTTTGGCCGCTTGGGAGACAAGCCATCGCATCCGGAGTTGCTCGATTGGCTCGCCCGCGATTTTATGAATCAGCGATGGTCGACCAAAGCCCTGGTGAGGCAATTGGTCTTGAGCCAAACGTTTCGGCAATCGGGAACCATTCATCCGCTCGCCAAGCAGCGAGATCCGTCGAACCGGTTGCGCCATCATTATCCGACGCGGAGATTGGAGGCCGAGCAGATACGCGATTCGCTCTTGGCGGTATCGGGACGACTGGACCCAACGCTGTACGGTCGACCGATCCTTCCTCCTCGCAACGTCGAGGATGGTGCCAAGCGACTCTTTTCTGGCCCTGTAGATGGTTACGGACGCAGGTCGATTTACTTGATGATGTCGATCATGAGTCCACCGAAGTTTCTCACTGCTTTTGACCTACCGGAATTGAAACTGCCCAGTGGGCGCAGGAACATCACAAGTGTTCCAACGCAGGCTTTGCTGATGCTCAACGATCCTTTGGTAGAGCAATTGGCCAAGCACTGGGCCGAGGCGATCATCAAGCAGCCCCACGGCAGTCTTGGGGAGCGTATCGACTCCATGGTGATCGCGGCATGGGGGCGGCAAGCCAACGAGCGGGAAAGAAACCAACTGGAATCGTTATTGCGCGAGGTCTCGACCAAGGACGATCTTATGATCGACCAAGCAGCTTGGGCTCATCTGGCTCATACGTTATTTAACACCAAGGAATTTATCCATACTAGGTAGGCATGATGAATCATTGGCGTCGCAATTGCCCAGGAGCTGTATGTGGAATTCCCACTCGACGGAGTTTCCTGCAGCATTCGAGCGCGGGGTTCGGCTGGTTGGCTCTGATGGGGATGGTTTCGCACGCTTCGGCCGTTGAGCCGAAAAG
>JBJTAQ010000721.1:0-1256 GCA_046090945.1 Pirellula sp. | reverse complement strand
CTCCAGGTTATGACCACATTACCAGTGCGATTGGTGGAGCGTTAGCGGGCTGGAGCGGAGCGGCGATGCTCTGCTACGTTACCCCCAAGGAGCACCTTGGCCTACCGAACCGAGAGGATGTCAAACAAGGCGTGATCGCTTACAAAATCGCCGCTCATTCGGCCGACGTGGCTCGCAAACGTCCCGGCGCCCAAGATCGCGACGATGCCTTATCGCGCGCTCGGTTTTCCTTTGACTGGAAAGAACAGTTCCGCTTGTCGCTCGATCCTCAGACGGCGCAAGCCTATCACGACGAGACGCTCCCCCAAGACACGTTCAAGAGCGCTCACTTTTGCAGCATGTGCGGGCCAAAGTACTGCTCGATGCGGATCACCGAGGACATTCGCAAGATGGCAAGCCAGGAGAGCTTACCAACCGGTAATAATGCGCCTGTCCTGGTAGAAATCAAAAACTAGTTTTTGATTCAGTCCGCAAACAGCACGAAATTACACTCTTTTCTGACGGATTATTCGGATGCCTAACCCGCTTAGCTCAATCGATCGCAATCTGGCTAAATCTCCCGCGAAATCGAACAAAAGGGGGCCTTCGGAGAGAACCATAGGACAGTATCTGATCGATCGTCTGATGGCCTATGGAATCTCCGATTGCTTCGGAATCCCCGGCGATTACGTGCTGCGATTCTACAGCTTGCTCGAACAGAGCGACATCAACGTTGTGGGTTGTACACGCGAAGATTGTGCGGGTTTTGCCGCCGATGCTTATGCTCGAATCCATGGGATGGGCGCCTTGTGCGTTACCTATTGTGTTGGCGGCTTGTCAGTTGCCAACAGCATCGCTGGAGCTTTTGCGGAAAAGTCACCCGTAGTGATGCTCACCGGTTCTCCTGGACTCAAAGAGAGGATCAACAATCCCCTGCTCCACCACAAAGTCCGCGACTTTAGCACCCAACTCGAAGTCTTTGAGAAACTCTGCATCGCAGCCACCGAGCTGAACGATCCTTCGACAGCCTTTAGCGAGATCGATCGGGTCCTGGATGCTTGTTACCGCTACAAACGCCCAGTCTACATCGATCTGCCTAGAGATATGGTCGATGAAATACCATCGGTCGCCAAATCCTATCGCAGCCCGGTGAACCCCTTCGATACCTTGGCGTTGGACGAAGCGGTCCGAGAGGCGGTCGAAAGACTCAACGCTGCGAAAAAACCTCTGATCGTTGCCGGAGTCGAAATCCATCGATTCGGACTTCAGGACCAAGT
>JBJTAQ010000720.1:0-7870 GCA_046090945.1 Pirellula sp. | reverse complement strand
TCAACCCATCGGCACGCGTCGTGAACTTCACCTCGCTGTCGACCAAACAACAAGTGGTCGCATCGCTGATTGCAGCGATCAACAACCCAGCAATCCCAGGTGTTGTCGCTAGTTCGACCAGCGACGGAAATATCTTCATCGGTGCTCCTATCGGTACGACCATCGATACCGAATCGGCGCCCTCGATTCAACAACCCAACTCGACCATCGGTCTGCTGGTACCATCGCTGGGAACCCGCCCAGGCGGAATCACCGATGGCCAAACCTTCAGCATCACTGACGGCAAGATTGCAGTGGTCTTCGAGTATGACGCAGACGGAACTACCCAACCTGGCAACGTTCTTGTGGATATCTCGCAAGCCAACAGCGACCGCGATGTTGCAATTGCAACCCAAACTGCCATCGCCGGATCGAACCTAGCCCTGAACTCAAGCGTGGTCAACAACAACATTGTTCACCTCTCGCTACCGACAGCCGGTCGAGTCGACGTGGTCAGCACCGAACTAAATATTGTCGGAGTCGCACGAACCATCCTCGACGGTCAGTCGATTACGATTTCGCGAAATGTCGCTGGATCGATCGTAACCCAAACCTTTGAATTCACGACCGATGCAACCGTCGGCGCCGGTAATATTCCTGTGGCATTCCAGCCAACGGATACCCAAGCCCAGATCGGTGAAGCCTTGGAAGCCGCCATCGCTGCGGCAGGCCTGGGGCTATCACCCCAGCACGTTGGCAATGGAAATGTGATTATCGGCGGTTCCTCCGACTACTCGATCAGCGTGGCCAACGCGCCAACCGTAGGCCTCTTCGGTCAACCGGGTGTCCAAGGTCGTACGACGCTTGAGATTTTCGGAACCCTGCTGCTGCAAGTACCAGCACGTGGCGGTGCGGATCTCTCCGACGACACCTCCTTTACGATCACCAACCGTAACGTTACGGCAATCTTCGAATTCGATGGCAACTTCAGCGGTTCGACCATCCCTGGTAGCCGCACTGTCCGCTTCAGCGGTGCCTCGACCCAAAACGATGTCGTAAATGCGATGGTCGCAGCCATCAATGCTTACCCAGGTCTAGGTGTCGTTGCCCGCGATGCAGGGAATGGACGAGTCGATATCGGATTGCTACCGACCTCTGCCGTCAACGTCCTCGATAGCAAACTGACCACCGCCCGGGGCAATGCCCAAGACGGTGATTACTTCAGTATCACCGATGGCATCAACACGGTGACTTTCGAATTCGAAAACATCAGCCTCGCTAACGGTCGAGATCCTGCTCGAGTGCCTATCCGCTACACCAATCAAGACTCCGTGCAACGTGTCTACGAAGCGATGAAAGCGACTATCAAGTCGTCGATATTAAATCTCGATTCGCAAATCACCAGCAATGGACTCGAATTATTCGATACGGCCAAGTATCTGACCAACGTCGACAATGCTCCATCCTTGCGTCGAACCGGTGTTCCAGGTGGAGCAATCCCCGTGCTGTTCATCCAGGATCCATCCTTTAGTGCGATCAACATGCGGGATGCGATCATACGAGCCATCAACGGTCTGGCCGCTACAGGGGGCACAACATTGGTTGCTAAGGTCCGAGGTGGTTCAACCCTGTTCGTTGAAAATGCAGTAAGCATCAGTCCTGAACTGAGCAGCTTCTTCCTGCGTGGTGTCCAAGACAACGCGGGTAATTTCCTGGTAAGTAACCGGATCGACAACGAGACCAAGTTCACGATCATTATGCCCGGAGTCGAACTCGACTACGGCGATGCTCCTGATCCTTTCACCACCACGCAGTCTCGCTACCCGACCCTCAAGGCTAACGATGGGGCTCGTCACGTGGTCAGCAACTCGAGCTTATTGCTCGGTGCTGGTATCACCTCGGAATCCGAAGGTAAACCGCAACCGTTGGGAGACGGCGATGAAAACGATGACGGTATTTCATTCCGATTCCAAGCCAACACGTACAGTCCGTCCCAAACTCCGATGTTTAACAAAAACGTCGATACCGAACTCACTGTCACCATGTCGGCACCTGGGGTCCTCAATGGCTGGATCGATTTCAACTTTGACGGCGATTGGCTCGATCCAGGCGAGAACGTTTTCGATAATGTGGTATTCAGCTCCGGCAGCCTGACGCAAACCCTTCTGGTCCGTGTTCCAGCCACCGCACCGAATGTCACGGTAGCAACCTCTTCGTTTGCCCGCTTCCGAGCGTCGTCGGCTGGCTCACTTTCGCCTACAGGCCTAGCCCTCGACGGCGAAGTCGAAGACTACCGCATCAACATCGTTCCAGGCACGCCACCGGTTGGTGTTGATGACAGCTACACGATGAACGAAGATCAGTTCGGTGGACTCATCACCAACGATCCGTTCGATGGCGATGGTTTCCCCGGCAACAACGGAGTTCTTGCCAACGACCTCAATCCAGATCGTAAGTCGCTTTCGGCAAGGCTGATCACTCCCCCAACCAATTTCAAGGTGTTCACCTTCCGAGCTGACGGCACCTTTGATTACATCCCCAACGACAACTTCTTTGGCACCGATTCGTTCGTGTACATCGTGACCGATGGGGTCCTAGATGCTTTGGCTCCAGCCACAGCGGTCATCAATGTTCGACCTGTCAACGATCCCCCAATCGCTGGCAACCTGAACTACACGATCGACGAGGACCAGCAGTTGAATGTTCCTGGATCTGTGGTCATCGCAGCCTCGGTTCCTGGACCTGCCAACGAGAGCGATCAAACCTTGACGATCGTTTCGGTCGATGCCCTGTCGGCTCAAGGCGGTAGCGTTCGCTTCTCAGGCGGCGTCATCACCTACATTCCATTGCCGAACTTTGTCGGGAACGATTCATTCACCTACACGATCATCGATAACGGTGTCACCGGAAATCTGGCGGATCCGCTGACGGCCGTCGGAACGATCTTCGTAACGGTTCTGGACAAGAACGATCCGCCGATCACTGTTAATAAAACTCTCTCGACCGATGAGGACACTCCGGTCAGCATCACGATCAACGACTTGATCGCAGGCGATACCGTAGGACCTGCTGACGAGCAACTGATCCAAACCCTCAACTTCAGCGGACTTGTCAATCCAACCGCTCAAGGTGGCCGAGTCGAGATCGTCGGCGATCGAGTGGTCTACTATCCACCAACCCACTTCAACGGTACCGACACGTTTGTCTACCTCGTCACCGATGATGGACTGAGCAACGGACAACCCGATCCGCAAACTAGCCGCGGAACCGTGACGGTGCAAGTCGCGCCAGTCAACGATCCACCGTTTGTGGTCAAGCCTTTTGGCACCATCACTGTTTTGGAAGATGCTGTAGAACGAGAATTCATCCTATCCGAGTTCTTCAGCGATCCAGACATCGTCACCAACGGTGATGTCCTGACCTACCGTATCGCTAGCAACTCTAACCCCGGTCTTGTTGAACCAACCTTCGCCGGCGGCAAAATGTTCGTGCGACCCAAGGCGGATCAAAACGGACAAGCGACGATTGTTGTCGAAGCGATGGATCTGGCTGGATTGAAGACCACCAATACTCTTCGCTTGATCGTCACCCCTGTCGATGATGACCCAAGATTGGTAAGCCCCCTGCCTGATCGCACGGTTTCGGAAGACTCCCCGCCAGTTTTGTTCGATCTGAGCCCACAGTTCTTCTTCGATCCCGATGTGATCAACGGCGACTTCTTGACCTTCACGGCCACCAGCAGCAACACCAATGTTGCTAGCGTGACCATCCAAGGCAACAAGCTCCAGATCACGCTGGTTCCCAACGCCTCGG
The DNA here is from genome assembly GCA_046090945.1 of Pirellula sp. GTDB lineage: Bacteria > Planctomycetota > Planctomycetia > Pirellulales > Pirellulaceae > JBKCUI01. The sequence goes on along the minus strand of JBJTAQ010000720.1, from coordinate 4,078 downwards.
GTCAAACATTGATCAATGTCGTTGCAACGGATACCACGGGTCGATTTGTTTCGGACTCCTTCGTCCTGACCGTCACTCCAGTCAACGACGCTCCTGTCACCCAACCGGATTCTTACGCGACCCCGCAAGGCATCACGTTGGTGACGACCGATCCGTTGGGTATCCTGACCGCAACGACCCTCGATGATGGTGTTTTGGCCAACGATCGTGATCCCGAAGGGGATGCGATGACCGCCTCGATTGTCACCCAACCGACCCGAGGTACCGTTGTCTTGAATGCAAACGGAACCTTTACCTACACCCCAGGCCCGACGGCCCTCTTTGGTGCAACCGACACGTTCACCTACCGAGCCATCGATGCCTTCGGTGCAGCCAGTCCGCAAACGACCGTGACGATCACCATCGGGCGGGCACCACCTCCGGCCTATCAAAACCCAACTCAGCGTTGGGACGTCAACGCCGACGGGTTTATCTCCCCGATCGACGTGTTGATCTTGGTCAACCTGCTCAACTCGCGAGGATCAAGCATCCCGGTTGCTGGGCTCCCTGGACCGCCTGACTACGTCGACGTCAACGGAGACAATTTTGTTACTCCGCTGGATGTTTTGGCTGTGGTTGACAAGATCAATTCCTCGAGTGGCAGTGGCGAAGGGGAACAAATCGTTGGAATTAACGCCTCTCCAGCGATTGATTCGATGATCGTCGAAGTTGGCCGAGGGCTCGGTACTCCAACCCAAATGCCCGCTTGGGCTGTTATGATGGAGTCCCGACGTCAAAGTGCTTCGAGACTCGTTTCAATGCCCCTGGCCAGTTCACTGGTTAATATGAATTGGGAAGATGACTTCGACGACCTAGCTGGTCTGATTTCAAGCAGTCAGCCTTCGGAAGACAAGCCCGACCAAAACGCCTCGATCGATCAGGCCCTAAAAGACCTCTTCGGCGAATAAACAAACACACACAAAAATAGGCAAGCGGGGTTCGACAACGAAATCCCGCTTGCTCGATTGACTCATCCATTACCTTCCATTTTTGTACCGTACGGTTCCAAGGTTCGTTCAAATGGGAATTGACGCATCCAGATCGGCAAACAGCATTCGTTCCAAGCAGCAAGAACGACGCAACAGCTTCCGCAACATTCTTTGCGAGAATCTCGAGCGCCGAGAAGTCATGGCGGGTGATGTCCTCGACCTCGACTTCCGATTGCTATCGGTGGCTCCCAACACGGGTGAGATTCTCTCGACGACCAGAGCCAATACGCTCAACGAGTCGCCTCGCGAGTTGATCTTCCGGTTCGCAGGTGGCGATGACGTCCGTCAAACGACCCTTCGCAATGGGATCCGAATCACTCGTTCAGGTGGTGACGGAGTCTTTGGCGCCGGTGGTGTATCGACGGATATCGTCGTCACGCCCGAATACTTGGACTTTGCCGATGCGGCCAACAATAGAGTCGTTGTGGCCCGATTCTCGCAACCCTTGCCAGACGATCTTTACAACGTAGAGATTTTTGGGGTCGATCTACCTGCCCAAGGGATCAACGCCGTTCGCAACGTGGTGAACGATCCACTCAAGCCGCGAAAGACTGGCACGGATCGAGATAGCTATGTGTTCAACCTTGAACTCGGATCGAAGATCACCGCGATTGTGCCGCAGCCTCTGAATCGGGCTGCCGATGGAACATTGTCTCAGGATCTCGACACAATCGAGGTCTATTTCAACGACTCGGAACTCTATGATCGCAAGATATCTACCGGGGATTTGGCTCCGTCAGCAGATCCAACGGTTGTTAATCCACGGTTCTACAATTTGATTGCCACGGGCGATTCGGTCAGCCCGTTTGATGATCGAGTCTTCAATCCGATCAAAGTGACATTTGATCCGGTTAAGAAAATGGCTTCATTGCAATTCGCAGGCCCTATCCATGCATTGGCTGGAAGCGGAACCTATCGCCTGAGAGTGGGTTCGGACTCACCGATTTCGTCGGTAGTAAACAACGCTACAGTGCCCCTTGTAACTCCTGCTACTGATCCACAGGGCTACCTCAGCGGAGCCTATAGCATTAATGCAGGGGTTCCGATATCTAGCAACCTCTCGACCGTTCTGGAGCAAGAGATCCGAACGGTCTCGAACCCACTACAGTTGGATTTTCCTGGTAGTGCTCAAGAGCCTGGGCATCGCGACATCCAAGAAGACCGCTCGCTTCGCACGCCTGATGTCATTTGGGGCCCGCCAAATTTTTCACCGGACTCCGAAGCGGAAATCAAAACTATTAAGTTCAGTTTTATGGAGAATCAAGCCTATGGGGTTGATACATCCGGGCGACGACTATTCACATCGATCAGCAGCGAACAGAAGACTCGGGTACGAGAAGTATTTGAGTTTTACTCGCGCTATCTCGGTATCGATTTCCAAGAATATGCCGGTCCGCTCGGATACCTCCTTTTGGATGTGCCTCCCGATGGCGGAGCAGCCTTTTTCGACAACACCTCGTTCACAATTACCAATAACGGAATCACTGCAGTCTTTGAATTCGACGGCAATGGAAGCGGTTCAACAATTCCAAATAGCGTTGTGATCCCGTTTACCGCTGCATCCACGCAAGCTGACATCATCAATGCCCTAGTTGCTGCAATCAATGCATATCCAAAGCTTGGGGTGATTGCCAAAGACTCAGGAAACGGGAGCGTCGATATCGGACTCCTTCCGGACTCTGCCGTGAAAGTGCGAGACAGTGCAATCACAACGTCTCGAGATACTCGTGAATTCATGAGTGTCATCGTAGGTGACATGATACCTGTCGATGCTCGCATCAGTGGTCCAGGGGATGTACTAGGGGTGGCTGGAACTGCAACCGATCCCGACAATCCATTGACCTCTTGGAACATGGTGATTCTCGATGGTTCGGAACCTTGGGATAACGCTTTTGGCTACGGCGTCTCTCAAAAACCTTTGGCTGGAGAAATCGTTCCAGACAATATCTTGGCTCAAGCAGGTCCGTTTAGCTTCTTTACCACTGCAATGCACGAAATAGGGCACTTGCTGAGCTTAGATCATACCTACGATCTACCGGCTGGTACCATCATGGGTAGCGATAGCAATGGAGGCGTAACCAACAGCACCGGCGGCGTCGTTGGTACTCGTTTGAACTCTAGCTTTAATCCCATCGAGCAGATTTTTCCCGGCATCATCGATCAGATCCATGGTCAGCACGCTCATCGGCCAGACAACCGGGACGTCGATCTTTACCGATTTGAATTGACCACTAACGGACAAGTCCGTTTAGAAACCATCGCCGAGCGGCTGAACGATTCGAGCAATCTCGATACGCATTTGACCCTGATGAAGCGAGACGCGGTCACCGGTGCACTATCGATCGTTTCAGTCAATAACAATTATATCAGCCAAGACTCGTTGATCGATGTTCCTTTGACCGCCGGCGAGTACTTTGTCGCTGTGACCGGCAAAGGCAACGAAGACAACGACCCGCAAGTGCTCGATACCGGTAGTGGTGCAACCAGCCAAGGTCGTTATCAGCTCCGCTTTGACTTTAAGAGCACCAATGCTAGCAGCATTTCCGAGCAAAGCTTTACGTCAACCGCTGTTGGCTCTGCCCTCGATGGAGATGGCGATGGAATCGTTGGCGGCGACTTCAACTTCTGGTTCCGTGCCGCTAGCGGGTACGGGACGGCTTCGAGTTCGCCGCGAACACTCATCGTCGATAAAGCCTACACGGGACTTACGAGAACTGGCACACTAACGCAACCCTTCAATGCCATCTCGGCTGCCGTCAGCGCATCGCAACCCGGAGATATCATTCGCCTAGCAGGCTTGGACGAAGCCAATCCGCTCCCCTCGCTTACATCGGTGCGAGCTTATGAAATCGGCAAGGGTGCCTTTGGCTCGACCCTCTCGGACGGCGATCGTTTGGAGGTACCCCGCGGTGTCACTTTGATGATCGATGCTGGGGCAATTCTCAAACTCGGCAACGCTCGAATCATGGTCGGAAGCGACGGTGTGATCGATCGATCCGGTGCGGCGATCCAAGTACTTGGAACCCCAACGCTACCAGTTTATTTCACTT
>JBJTAQ010000719.1:0-4625 GCA_046090945.1 Pirellula sp. | reverse complement strand
ATTGTTGGCGATTCGGATCGAGCTAGTAGGCCAAAGCCAGATGCATCGCAAGTTTCGAATCGAGCGAGAGAAGATCCTGCAAGACTGTCAATCGGTAGCCACGGGTCTGTCGGTCGATGGGGTTTGGATCGAAAGGGTAATCGTCAACACGGCGCTTCCAAGTAGTATCGATGAGGATCCGAGCGTCGCGGAGGAGGCGATTCGAGCGATCTTGGGTGTGTTTGACGAGGCCAAGGAGTCTCCGGAGTTCATCAAGCAGATCGCGTTTAACATGGAGGATCTTCGGGGCCGCTTGCCAACGGAGTTGCGAAACGAGGCTCTTGATGAGTATCTCGACGGCTCGAGCGCTCTGGTCGAGCTCGCCAAAGAGAGACTTTTAGACCTGCTCGGGTCTTCTGAAAGCCAGGAGGGATCATGAGATTCCGCCAACTGGACCTGATCGCTTTCGGACATTTTACCGACCTGAGCATCGACCTTAGCCAGGGCAATTACGGCTTGCATCTGATTTACGGCCCGAATGAGGCGGGCAAGAGCACATCGCTCCGGGCGTTGACGGCGTTGTTGTTTAATTTCCCGCACCGGACCGACGACAATTTCAAGCATGAGAACAGAAATTTGCGTGTCGGAGCGACGCTTGAGAATCGCGATGGCAAGAGACTCTCTTGCGTGCGTCGCAAGGCTCGATCTTTGACGCTGTTGCATGCCAACAGCTCCGAAGAGGTCAAAGCCGAGCTCTGGAGCCAATTTTTTCCAAGGATCCAAGAGGAACAATTCTTGCGAATGTTCGCAATGAATCACATCACGCTCAGGGATGGAGGAGCCGACTTGGTGCGCGGCGGTGGGGATTCCGGCCAAGCTCTCTTTTCGAGTGCTTCGGGGATCGCCAACTTGCAGCAAAAGCGGGTGCGACTCGATCAGCAGATCGACGGGATCTATTCCAACTCGGGCAGAAAAGGTCGATTGCTTGAGAAACTCAAAGAGTACAAAGAGATCCGGGACGAGGAGAAAAAAGTTGCCCTGACGATGGACCAATATCTCGGGTATGAATCGCAACTGCTCGAAGCGCGAAACCAAGCCAAGGACTGCAAAAACCGATTGGATAGTTTACAAAAACGTCTGTTGGAGCTTGAGCGCCTGCAACGATCGATCCCGACGGTGCGAAGTTATCTCGAAAGGCAAAAACAGCTCGCGGAACTTGGGCAGTCCTCCAAACTGCCGGAAGACTTTGAAGGTAGGGTGCAAAAAGTCTGTCAGGCCAAGGGGGAAAAGGCCGGTTCGATCGAGAGCATCAGAACCGAGATCAGCAATATCGCACAAAAGCTCTCGCAGATACCTGATCGGGATTGGGATCAAGAGCAAGCGTTGCGTGTCGATAAACTGATCTTGGGGTTGGGCTTGTACGAGCAGTGGCGCGTAGAACTTCCCAAACTCCAAATGCAAGGCGATGAGCTCAAGTCTCAAGCGGCAAAGATATGGCAGCAGATCGGTTCTTTGGAGCGGCTCAAAACAAGGCTCGAATCCGAGCCTATTGCGACTTCTCAAAAGAAGTTGATCGAAGCCCAAGCGAGGCGCTATGAGAATCTCGACAGGCAGATCACCGATTCGCGGCGGGGGCTTGCCAGACTTCAAAATCGGCTCGACAGCAACACCGATTCGCTTGCAGAGCAACCGAGCCAAGAGACGCTCGAGCGGCTCGAGCAACGCGTCCAAGTCGCAAGGGCTATCGCATCCCGACAATTGGAAATGCAAGAACTCGAGCAAGGCCTGCAGATCCTCCAAAAGAGGATCGAGCAGGGGCTCGGCAAGTGGAGTGTCGCAGTCGATTCGATCGACGCATTGACAGACTGGACGCTAGCCAGTCCGGCCGCGCTGGATCGCTGGAACAAGGAGTTCGATAAACGTCTCGATGGAATCGAAAGAACCAAAAGCGATCTGGAAGGCTTGATCAGAAACAGGAGTGCCAAGCAGCGGGAGTTGGAGCGGGAGTCCAGGAAAGTTCAAGTACCGACTCGGCAAGAGTGGGAGACCAGCAGGCGTGCGCGCGACGAAGCATTTCGATTGCTGGCTGAACATCGCGATGGCACAACCGAACTCTGGAGTGCGTTTGCATCTGACTACGAGCAAAGCAAAGTGGATGCCGATGAAATTGCTGCCAAGTTGCTCGATCAAGCGGAGTTGGTTGCACAGCGAGAGCAGTTGCAGCAGGCAGTTGACGAGTTGCAAGCTCAGGTCCAGGAATCGAATCGGACACTTGAAAATCAGCAGGCCGAGCACGCCGCCAACCAGAGGGCTTGGCAAGCCTTCGCAGCCGAGCACAGGATTGCAGCCAAGACACCCGACGAGGCCATCGAGTGGGTCCAAGCGGTTGCTCAGTTGCAGCGAGATGCGCAGGATTTGCTCGACAAAAAACATCGTGTCGAGCAAACACGAGTGGCTAGAGACGCGGCAGCTAGTGGCTTGAAGCAGATCCTCGAAACTTGTACATCGGCCGGAGTGCCTCCGGAGGATTTCGAATCGCTGTTGACGTTAGCCGAGTCGGTTTTGCGGACTGCGACCCAGCAGCGGGGCAAGGCCGAAGCGATCCACAAGCAGCGGCAGTTGGATCAGCAGGAGCACCAGGAGAAGCTACACGAGATCCAAGCGTTGGAAAAAGAGTTTGAAGAGCTCCAAACTCAATGGTGGGAGTCTCTAGGCTCGATCGCCCTACCCCAAAACGCGACACCTTTGGAGGTTCAAACGATTCTCGAGCAGATTGGGGAGTTGCAAAAAACAACCGACTCGATCGAAAAGATCCAGGAGAGCATTCGGATTTGCAAGGAGCAGATGCAACGCTACGAAGCGGCCGTAGAACTTGCCACCGATTGGCTCTCCGATAGGGACCCAGCGGCGATTGCTCAAAGGGTTGCCCAAGGGAGCATCGAAGGTCAAGTACGGTTTCTCGAACACTACGGCAAGCAGGTTTTGCAGGATCGATCCAACCGAGTCTCGCTCGATCAGATGCAGCAGCATGCCACCGATCGACTCGGACAAGCCGAGCAGGAGCTCACGCTCTTGACCAAGCAGTTGGAGCAGATGATGGAGTTTGCGAATGCCGACAGCGAGGAGCGGTTGTTGGAGCTCGCGCGAAATTCAAGCAAATTCCACCTTCTGGATAAGGATCGCAAGCAGCTTCGGGAGCGATTGCAGGACGAGTGTAATCGCAGAGACATCGATGATTTTGTTGAAACGGTTCGGCAAGCCGATGCGGATCAGTTGGTCATCGAGATCACAGATGCGACCGAGGAGATTGCCAAGACCGGGTTGGCTCGCGAGGAGGCGATCAAGCGTTGCAGCGGTCTTGAGCGGGATTATCAAAACCTCGATACTGGGGGAAAAGCATCTGCGTTAGCGACCCAGGCAAGTGGGATCGCTTGTGAGATTGAAGAGGCACTAGCCGAGTTGGCCACGCTGAGGCTTGCATCTGCGGCGTTAACAGCCGGTATTGAGCGATATCGATCGGCCAACGAGGACCCGATATTGAAGTTAGCCAGTGAGTCCTTCCGTCAGATGACGCTGGGTCGGTTTCGGGGGATCGAAATCGCATTGGATGAGGACGGAAAGCATCTGTTGGTAGGTCGGCGCGAGGGCGAAGGTCCAGGATCTCAGGTCTTGGTCGAGCAGATGAGCGATGGAACAAGGGATCAGTTGTATCTGGCGCTTCGCCTTGCAAGTCTTCAGCAGTGGAACACCGTTCATGAACCGTTACCGTTGGTGGTGGACGATATCTTGGTCCATTTTGATGACGATCGCTCCATCGAGGCGCTCAAGCAGTTGGTACGCCTATCGGATCAAACGCAGGTGATCTTCTTTACGCATCACCAGCATCTGATCGAGTTGGCGACTAGCCGTTTAGCTAGCGAGAAGGTCTTTTTGCACCATCTGGATTCAGCTTGACATGGACCCGCTTTTTAGAGCGGTAGCGTCGAGACGAATCCTTATTAGGCGACGCAATGGAGACACAGAGATTCACAGAGTTGCTCAGCGCTAGCGCGAGAGCTCAGCAACTCCTCTGTGCCCCTCTGTAACTCTGTGGTTAAAAACTCTGTGGTTAAAAACTCTGGCGATTGAACGGAAACTGTCTCAGCTAGTTCCGTTCGTGGAGGAGTACCAAGAAGCTTCGAACATGAAAACCGCGAGTTCTTGCCCATTAAAATACCTGAATGAGCCTAATTGCAGGCCGCCATGTGACGCACAGTCGAAAATCTATTAGAATAACTGTTTTGGTATTTTCTTTGGCCTAATCGAAATCTCTCAACACTCATGAATAAATGGTTTGCTTTTTCCCGGACTGCGGCTCTGTGGTGCGTGTCCTTTTGCAGCTTGCAAACACCCAGCGCGATTACGAACTTGGCCCAGGCCCAAGAAAACCCTAAATCGGCTACGCCGACGCTCAAAACTCCTTCCGATGAGCGGATCTATGCCGATATCGCTTATCTAGCCTCGGATGAACTCAAGGGCCGGGCCGCTGAGACCCCAGGCCTGAAACTCGCCGCCGACTTCATCGCCAAACGGTTCGGCGAACTCGGTCTGCAAACCGATCTTTTCGACGGACAGCCTTTTCAGTATTTCGAGATCACGGGAAACCC
>JBJTAQ010000718.1:0-1151 GCA_046090945.1 Pirellula sp. | reverse complement strand
CTTCCGTCGACGACAAAGGCCCAGGGGACTTGGCCCACTGAAACTCTGCACCTTGGCCCAAGCAGAGCGTTCGATGCCCGGCTGCCGCGACTTTGGTGATGGCGACCCTCTGCTGGGCCGATAGATCGCACTCGGCGATCAACGCGTAACCATCGCCTAAGAGCAAATCCCCAGCATTCAAAGCGATCGCGACACCTTGCTCGCTGTGTAGCGAAGGTTCGCCGTATCGAAAATCGTCGTTGTCCTCGATGTCGTCGTGGACCAAAGAGGCCTTGTGAAAGCATTCTGCAGCCACCGCCAGTTTTTTCAAAGACATTGGGACCGGGATATCCGGATCGTCGACCATCGATTTCCAGACGCAAGCCGTTAGGAATGGTCTCCAGCGTTTGCCGTTTTTCGCAAGCCAATCTCTGGCGATCGTTTCGGTTTGAGTCGGCGCTGGACCCATGATCTCGTCGAGAGATTCCGCAGTGAACCACTCTTTGACATCGCTTCGCAAGCTATCGAGATTGAGTCGGTAGGTCGCATCGTCGCTAGTCAAATGGATCGTTTCCCAGATCCATTCCAGATCGACCGTCACATCCTTGCAGTCGTCCTGCAGCAATGGGATCGCAACACCCGGTATGGCGGCCGACTCCATGTAGGGAAAGGCCTTTTCCAAGACGCTCAGGCAGCTGACTCCGACGATCGCATCGATCTTGCCGGTCTCGATGATCGCCATGACCAACGCCGAACCCTCGGCGACCAGGACGGCATACCCAAGCCGTTCGGCTTCTTCCTGAAGTTCCTGAATGGTGCACAGACCGCATTGCTTGCACAAGAGCCCAAACTCATCAAACGGAGCAGGACATTTGTCCTCGATCCGCATGCACTTGGGCAGTAGCAGCAGACGGCGCTCGTACGGCACGCTTGCGAGTTGGTCTCGCCAGACTTCGCTGTTGAGAAGAACTCCAACGTAATCGGTGTAAACGGGGGAAAGCTGGAATTTTTCGACGCAGATTTCAGAATGTTTGCGAAGGTCGGCGATCGACAGCGGAGCTACCAATTTCGCATCGATGACGTACTGCCTGAGTTGGGCTCGAATCGATTCGCGCTCGGCCCGTGTCTGAGGAATGTTCTCTTTGGGCTTTCGTTCGCGTTGGACAGGAACC
>JBJTAQ010000717.1:0-1240 GCA_046090945.1 Pirellula sp. | reverse complement strand
CATTGACATCACCGACCCCAATGCCGTGAGTGAAACGTTGGTAGGGACCTGGTTCACTCACTGGATGGAATACCCACGGCTTCGTTGGATCCGAGCCGACTTTGGCATACCCATACTGACCGCTAGTCGAGCAGATAAGATCCTGTTTCCCATCGCCATCGATGTCTTTGAACATCGGCGATTCGTTATCCACAACCTCGATGACTGTGAAGCGTTCCCAGTTCCCCTTTCTCGATTCGGCTTTGCCTGGATTCCGATACCAGTGGGAGGCAGCACCTGGAAAACCGACGATCAAGATATCGGGATCCCCATCGGAATCGATATCCGCGTCAAAACCGAAGAAGTATTCTGAGTAACCATTGATGTTGTAGGGATTCGATGCAAAAAGTTTCGCTGATTCCTTGAATCCGGGCCCGAAAAAGATCTGATAGCCTGCAGCGATATCCATCGCTCCATCGCCGTCAAAGTCTGCGAGTGTTCCGCCTTCGCCATGGAATAGCTTGCTCACTTTCGTGACTTGCCACTCGATTTCCTGAGCGTTTGCATCTTTGCTCGCAACCGATGTAATGCTTAACAATGCCATTAGGTTTGTTACCATGGCAAGGCAACGCGGATACTTTGCTCTCATGAGAACACCAGAGGTCCTAAATAATGAAGGTTTCGAAGGTTCGATGGGGAGTCGGGAGCGTGTACAAGAAAAACCAAGAGCGTCAAACGAAGAGAGAGTCGATCGAGCGGCCCTCTTCGAGTAGATGGTAGGGCCGACCTTGGGTGTCCATGGCTTGTAGGTCGCTGATCCCCACAGCCCTGTAGACAGTCTTGGCGATATCTGGCGGGGTCACAGGGTTTTCAGCCGGGTACTCTGCATAGCGATCTGTGCTGCCGAAAGTTTGGCCACCACGGATACCTCCTCCGGCCAGCAGAACGCTTTGACAGTGGGTCCAGTGATCCCTACCGGCTCCGCTGGTCCCCCCCGATCGAGGATCTCCAATTTTGGGTTTCCTCCCCATTTCGCTTGTAACCATCACCAATGTCTGGTCCAGCAGACCCCGCTGCTCCAGGTCGATCAATAGGCCTGAAAAAGCTTGATCAAATTCGGGCAGTAGGTGCTTTTTAAGGCACTCGAAGTTGTTCCCGTGGGTGTCCCAAGCTCCTTCGCTCTTACAAGCGTCCGCGATGGCTTCGTTCTCTCGCCAGAACACGGTGATAAAAGGAACCTGAGCCTCTACCAACCTTCGTG
>JBJTAQ010000716.1:0-4519 GCA_046090945.1 Pirellula sp. | reverse complement strand
CACTTGGCGAGCCCCGAGCTTCTTGAGCGTTAAGGCGACAGGCTCTGAAATCGCTGCCCATCGAACCGAATGGGATTTGGGGCCGAGCAAGGCCCAAGCTGCCTGGGCGATGTTGCTGCTGGTCGCAGTCACCCAAACTTTTTGATCGGACTTGCAAGCCTTCTCGATTGTGGCACCGAGTCGATCCATGTCGTCCCACTTGAGAACAGGGACCTGCTGGTAGACAGGCACGGTTTGCACGTCGCTTGCAATCCCAGAGAGCCTGTGAGCGAGGGTCTGCTTTCCTTCGGGAGTACCGACCAGTAGGACTCGTTTGTCTCGGGCCTGAGCGATCCATTGCTCGACGAGCGCCTCGGCACCTTGAGCGCCACCCGCAATGCAATCAGCTATCAAGCCATAGTCTCTCAGAGTTTGAGCTGTAGATCTCCCGACCGTTGCAATTTGGATGGGCCCGAAGTATCTGGCGTCAAAACCTCGATTCAAGAGGTGCTCGAAGAAATAATGCACTCCGTAGCGGCTTGAGAAAACCAACCAATCGGTTTGCTTGATCGAATCCATCGCAAGATCGATTTTTTGGGTGTCTGCGGCTTGGATCTCGATCGCTGGGCGAATGATTGCTGAGAACCCAAGGCTTTCGAGCATCCCAGCCAATCGCTGCGATTGAGGCTCAGGACTCGTTACGATCACCGTTGCGGGATGCAAAGGCTCTCTGAAAACCGTTGGGGATTTTAGGCGTACGACCGGCCCGATGATGCTGATTACCGGCGGGGCGAAACCAGGGTTGGCCGCAAGCGTCTGCGGGATCTGATCCAGTTCGCACTCGATGACCTCTTGGTCCGGCCAACTGCATTTTCGCACCAAGGCAACCGGAGTGCTTGCCGGTTTGCCCGCAGCCAGAAGTTTTTGACTCCAAACCGCTGCAGAACCTACCGACATGTACATCACAAGCGTTCCTGGAAAACGAGCCAAGACGTCCCAATCGAGCTGGTCTTCGGCTTCCGTCTCTCCATCGGAGGCTTGCAATTGGGCTGTCAACAATGCGACTCCGGAACTCCAGTCACGATGGGTAAGCGGGATACCTGTGTAGGCGCTTACGGCTAGTGCAGCCGTAAGGCCCGGGATGACCCTATAGGCGATCCCTTCGGCCCTGAGCCGATCGATCTCCTCAGAGGTTCTAGCAAACACAGCCGTATCTCCACCCTTGAGTCGAACGACGCGATGAAATTCATGAGCACATCGAACAATCAGGTCGTCGATTTGGGGCTGGGTCCACGCCCCTCCATGACCGCGCTTACCAACACAGATAAGCTTGCAAGCGGCCGGTGCAAGGCTCAAGATCTGGTCGTTTACAAGTCCATCGTAGAGGATGACCTCTGCTTGCTCGATGGCATGCTTGGCTCCAAGCGTTAGCAATTCAATCGCTCCAGGACCGGCGCCCACCAAGGTGACGATTCCTGTTGTTCCTCGGGCAGCTGTCATCGCATCGAAGCCCCTGCTGGGCCGAGTTTCCAGAAGCTCTCTGGATTCTGCTTGCGTGTCAAAGTCTTTTGGTGCAAGCGGTCGATCCGCATGGCTTCGACTCGATCATCCATACCTGGCGGGTATTGATTCATTTTGGAAAACGGCAAAGGCAAACTGCTCTGGCCTTCGAGGGTGTTCATCGCAGCATCCTTGTCCCAGCCGACCGAGTGCAGCACAAAGTCTCGAACCCAGCCGTCGGGCAGGGCACTGTGAGGCATTTCAAATCGGACCACCATTTCGTCGCCCGACCCCATGATCACGAGCAGATCGTCATTGAATTCCAAAATCTCTTGAACACTACCATACCGAGTGAAACTCCCCCGCAAGGGAGGCCAAGCCGGCTCGATCATCACGCTTTGATAGTCATACCAATGCGGTTTGTGCCGCATCCGAGGCATCTCGCGGCTGAAACCTCGGTAGTGCAATTCGGCCGATACCATGGTTAACCAATTTAGCGATAAGTCATTCTTGTGAACCGGATTCTCAGATCCTTGACCGAGTTCCAGGCGTGCAGTGTGTTGCTCTGGATTATCCTGCTGGCTAATCGGCACGGATTGACCATATCCCAATCGGATTTGATCCCAGTAGATCTGGCTCGAATGGGCCAGGCGGATTCGATGATCTTGAGTTTCGAAAAGACCATCCAATGGGATGACGATCGTCTTGGGCTTGCCACCTGGAAATCCGCTAAAGGGAACCGTCTGGCGAAACTCCCCTGTGGCATCAACCGTCCAGAGCGATAGCGGTTTGGGTGGTTCTAAATCAGGATTCTGATCGATATGGATATTCAGCGACGTGTCGGTCGGATAGATCCACCCGGTGAGAATCAACTGCGCCGACTTGCTCGTATCGATCGCCCCAAAATCGATTTCCAAGTAGCAAGGCTCAACCAACCCTTGCTTGAGTTGCTTTTCAAACGGGATCGCATAGACACCATCTAGTCGCTGAACTTCGTGCGACCAATTGTTTCCTCGTGAGTCCTTTACCTCGAGGGCTTCGAAGGTCTGCGTGTACCCCCAGATACTCGGTTGCGCGATCGATCCCGGGCCGACTTTCTCGTTGGAGTACCACTGGGTTTGGGCCGGATGATCGATAGCAAGAAGTGCAACATGATCGAAATAAGCCGACTCCCAAAGTTCCTCGGTAATCCTCAACTCATAAAAACCATCCCTGGGCTTCATGAACTCTCTGGGTAGCGACAGATACTCCCAACGCCGATCCGGCAACACCTTGCCCTTGGCAACCTGCAATCCCAGAGGTGCATTCCAGAGCAGATCGGTCACCAGTTCCCATTGATTGCCGTCCCAACCGTACAAGAAGGGACACGAGCCGATAAGCACCTGCTTTTCCTCGAGCATCTGGTTGGATCGAGGATCAAGGACGCCTTGGGTCAATCCGTTGACGAAGATCGTACGCAGGGAATAGGCATCCGAGGCTCCGAGCCCGAAGTGGACCGAATCGTCCTCGATGATCCTGGCTTGATAGCCGAACGGGCCGAACACCTCGAGCGTCGATCCGACGGCGTATTGATTGTTCCTGCCGCCACCATTTGGGTCGGAAATCCCTTTGACTCGGTAGACTAGGTAACGTTGCTCGTCTCGAGACACGGAGAAATAAATCGTCGGCTTGCCGGCTTGGATGCTGATCGCTTCGAGCCATCCATCGGAATCGATATCTCCGAGGCCGACGGTTGGAATCACATCGCTGGACACATCGCGATTAGCAAGCGTTTGCTTGACAAAAGTCCCATCACCTTGATTCAAGCAAAGCTCGATCCCTTTAGGGGTACTTGCCAGCACATCGATTATCGAATCATTATTCCAATCCCCTAGAGCGATCTTGGCGGGACCATCGCACAAGTCTGCTTGTTGATGCAATCGGATAGAACCCGTTTTATAATCGGTCGCTGTTGTAATGTATTTCGATGGTGACTTTGTTCCCGCCAATACAACATCCCAGGAATAATCGTTATTCAATTCGGCGATGGCTATCGACTCGGCATGCTCGAAGGCGGGATTGCCCTGTGGATCAGAAAGATCGCGAAAGCGGAACTGTCCGTGCTGGATATTTTCTAGGAGGCCCAGCCCATCATCGAGGGCCACGACCACATCCAAATCGACATCCCGATCGATATCAGCCACTGCGACACTCGAAACAACTCGCGTCGTCTCAGGCAATAAACTAAATTTGCTAGCCTCCTGAAACATGCGGCTGCCTAGGTTTTGCCGCAAGACCAACTTGCCCTCCGACACAATCACCAAATCCAGGTCTCCGTCGGACTCCCAATCGATTGGCGAAACGGCCGAAACATCCTTCAGATCATCGAGCCCGATCGATTCCCCGAGCACCGACCAACCGGGTTTGTTTTCATCGACCAAGCCGATCGTGACGACCCGAATCCCTTGGCTACCGTAGACGAGCAGATCCCGGATCGTCTCGTGCCTCATCGATGACTGCACTTGGTTTTGAGAATCCATCGATGCAGCATCTCGGGGGGCCGGTGTACCGCGGTGGGCATCCACCGAAAACAAATCGATAGGAAGGACACCTGCGATAGGGAAGGGGAGTGGGAGCGTTGAGAGTTCGCTCCAGTTGCCTTGAAGATCGGGCTTGCCCAAGATCAACTGAGTATCGGTCCAAAGCAACACCTCAGGCTTGGTATCCACATCCCAGTCAAAGAAGCGAGCCCCCTTGGTTTGCGGCACTTCGAGTGAGACGCTTTTCGACGAGCCCGTCGGCACCTTGGGGGCCTTCGTATTGCGATCCGTGAGAATCTTCTGCACATCGCTTAGGTCTAAAAAAGCAAGTTCGTTCACATCGATGCTTCGAGCATCGACCAGACTTCCTTCGGTCGCTTTGGCCTCGCCAACCCAGCCGATAATGATCGACATCGCTGCATCGAGATCCTTCTTGCCAACTTCGATCGAGCCTCTTAGATCGCTCAGATCCTTTGGTCTTCGCTCCATCTTCCACTTCCACTCAAAGGGTTCGAGCAGTT
>JBJTAQ010000715.1:0-6889 GCA_046090945.1 Pirellula sp. | reverse complement strand
CGAAAATCGAGTGTGGTGCGTCGTCGAGCAACAGCGATAACCACTCGCGCGGCATCTCTGGAGTATCGACCAGAAACACGATGCAATGCTTGTTCGGCCGGCTTACGAATCTTTTGCTTTCATTCTGCCACTTGGACTGCTTCATCAACCGCTCCGAAGGAAGCAACATCCAATCGGCCTCATCGGGTTCCCGATGCGATGCTCTAGCATCGGCATGCTTATTCAAAAAAGCAAAGGCGTTGTAATACTCTTCGCGGTCGGTCGATCCCCAATAGAAATCGTAGTCGCCGAGCGGCTCGACACACCATACAAGCGTGCGCCCCGTTTCGGCCCTCAATCCCTTGGCAATCCTGGTCGAGGAATCCTCGACATCGCCTGCTGCCCACAGGACACTCTGAAGCCACATCCGACGATTGTCAGCGTAGTTCAAAAAGAAGCCGCCGATCGCGTTTTGATCTCCTATTACCACAATGCGCCCAGCGCCAAACTGCTTGGCCGCTACGACGGCAACCGGCCCGGTGCGTTCATCGGGATCCCGCTGAAAGTTTCCGGAGAAGCCCATGTCTTTTCCCTCGCCATACATAGGAATCCGAGCGGCATCTGACCAGCTCTGCGGGCTCGTCCAAGCGATCCCGAATCGATCGTCAACCGTTCCGCCGGTCTGAACCCCAAGACTCTCGACCCCCTTGGTGATCGGATGCTCACCGAACGTATCGACCAAAATCCATCCGCCACCTTGGGCCAGAGTCCTAGGTGGCAATTCACAAGCCGTTTCACTTGTCAGTCTCAGATCCAATCGCTCGAAGAGCGCTTCGAGCACATGATTGTGAAAGTAGCAGTTCGTATGATCGGTGATGAGAATCAAACCACCACCGCGCTGAACGAACTCTCCAATCGCCTCAATTTCGGAAACCTTGAAGGCAGGTCGATCGGCAGACACCAAATTCAAGACCAGAACATCGACCTTCTGAAGCGATTCAGCATCCCAGGGATTCAACTGAATCTCCACGTTGCATCCCATGGCAACGAGTGCCTGCGCGGCCCGAGAGGGACTTGCCAACAGATGGTATTGATTCACCCCGGGCACCGGGACAGATTCGACCCAAGTGTGCGAATGGATCGCATCGAATCGAACCTGCAAGAGTGGCTCGACTGGCTCGGTAGTCGTCGACTGACTCCAGGCAGTGCTCCTGATGCTGGCGATTAGAATCAAGACTACGCCCAACCTTGCGACGATCATCGGGATGGTCTGCCGAGCGGGTTTTGAATGTACTGGGAATAACAGCTTTTGCAGACCAAGTACTGCCGGCGCTGGTACCATTCATCCCCGAAATCCGCCGAGCATGCGTCATCGGCCGAGTCGATCAAGTTCTCGATACTCGCAAGCTTATCTTCGCTCGAATCGAATTCCTGTTCGTCTACATAACCTTCCGCTTCGATCTCAATCGTGATCGTGTAATGCAGATCCTCGGGAGTTCCTATCGTATTTTGGCAGCGGTCGCAGCGAAGTGTTCCCACGTGGATCCTTTCAACAAATCAACTAAGGTTGAACTCGGTTCGGTGCTTGCGACTGCAGCGTCGCGATCTCCTGACTCAGTGGCCCTAGGTCCTGAATCGTTTCAACTTCAGGATCGCGATTCCCAAGTGGCCTTTGGTTGCATCGAAAGAACTCGGATAGATAATGCTGAGGTGCACTGTACTCGGGAACCTTGAACCGATCCCCTTTCTGCAGAATCGGTCGATACTCGTGCATCTGCCCAAATTGTCGATCGCCTGCAACCTGGCATGGAAACCAATGCCCTTTGCCCTCGTCATCCTCGAGATAAAACTCGGGATAGCAATGATTAGGGATCCAGACACAACGTGCCGGAATGTTGCTAGCCCTGCAAATCGCGATGAAGATACCTGTCATCTCCTCGCAATCCCCACGCTTGTCCTTCATCGATTCCCGAGTGTTTCGAATCGGTCCATTGGTGTACTGAATATTCTCCCGCACCCAGTCGTAAATCTTCTCGACCTGCTCCCAAGCCGTCTCGGGCTTGGAATCCTTGATCGATTTCGCAATCCGCTTGATGTCCGAAGCTCCTGCATCAATCATAGGACTGTTGCCCATGAACCAATTGAGCTCCTTAGGGATTTTCTTCGGGATCCCATAAACCGAGGTATCGCTCGGAGCGGTGATAAAGGACTTTTCGATCTCGACTTCGAACATGATTTCCAACTCGCCATTGGGCTGCATCGCAGGAATGCTCATCACCAACTGGCGGGCTGTCGTCGGCGCATTCGGAGGCAGATCCCGATACTGCCACTGCGCATTCGGAGGTATATTCGACTGCTTAACCTGGACCTTCTGCTCCGGCCAATCCGTCGGAAAGGCAATCGTAGCGAACAAGTCCGAGCAGAAGTTTTCATTCGACTTGAACTTCATCCCAAACTTCATGTCGAGCTTGCGGGGTGCATAGTAACCTACCCCTTTGCCATCATGCTTGGGAACCTCTCCCCCAGCTTGCAAATCCTGTAGCCATCCAAACGCCGAATCGATTCCCAAGTGCATCGAGCACCCCAAGAGCACCAGACCGGATATCCCCCGACCCAGTACTGACCTGCGATTTGATTCGATTCGATCCCACGCGATTTTTGTTGGTTCTCTCATAACCGCACCCCACTTAGCCATACGATCGACCAATGTTCATTGTCTTCGACTAAAAACCCAGTGTAATCGGATTTTTTTTCGACTCTTTACGAGCACTCGCTTTCCCGAAAAAAGCAGACTGACCCTATTTCCCCTCCTTTGCCAATCGATGTCCAAACGGCTAAGCTAGCATTGGCTGAGAAACCAAGGCGAAATCCCCCCTGAAATCTTCTTAACACCGACAACCATAGAGCGACACCATCCATGCCGCAAGCAATCCAAAACAACCGACCTAAGTGGCTGAATCACGTGCTTGGCTTAACGCCATGGATTCTCTGCTTGTGGGTACCCTACCCCGCGCTGGCTCAACTCGACAAATCGCAAACTGGTCCGAGCGTCGAGCTTCCTGCCGGCGCCGAGCAAATCACGGCCGGCAAAGTCACCGCGACGATCTCGTTTCTAGCCAGCGATGAACTTGCTGGCCGAGAGACCAACAGCAAAGAGTTCGAAATCGCCGCTGCGTATGTCGCAGCTCGGTTCCGTGGAGCGGGCCTTGAAGGTGGTGGCCCTGAAGGAAGTTTCTACCACGAAACCGTTGTCGGCCAATCCCGAGTCCCATCCGACGCAGTCCTGCTCCAGGCCGACAACACGCCGATCGCTCACTATGGTCTAATCTCGACAAGCGATCAGGCTTGCGAGCTGACCGGACCTGTGATGGATGTCTCGCTCGATGCACTTGCAGCACCTGATGCGGAGGTCAAGGGACTGCGTGGGATCGTACGTGGCAAATTGGAAACTCAGGCCAAAGGTTCGCGAGCGATCGGCCAACTCAATCGGCTAGCACAAAAGCTCGAGGCTGCCGGGGTCAAAGCATTGCTATTGGATTGTGAACCTCAAAGCGAGTGGGCCAAACAAGCCGAACTTGCGCGCTCCAAACCGAAGCTACTGGGGAATGATCGACCTGGGATTCCGATCCTGTTAGTGCCCTCTTCGGTCAAGCTCGGGGGCGAAGTCAAACTGACTGCATCTGGTATGATCAACGAGGACAAAAGGATGAGAAACGTCATCGGCTTGCTTCGAGGGTCCGACGAGACGCTTCAAAAACAAGCGGTCCTCTATAGCGCTCACCTCGATCACCTCGGCTCGAATCCCGCTTTGGCCGATGACTCGATTTACAATGGAGCCGACGACGACGCCTCGGGGGTCACTGCGGTCGTAACCCTCGCCGATGCGATCGGTGCCATGAAACAACGCCCGAAACGCTCGGTGCTCTTTATGACCTTTTGGGGGGAGGAGTCCGGATTGCTCGGCTCGAAACAGTTCGTCAGCACCCCCTCTTGGCCACTGGATCAAATCGTGGCAAATGTCAACATCGAGATGATCGGGAGGCCCGAAGGTGGTGCGAGAGGCAAGATATGGATGACGGGCTGGCGAGAGTCGGACTTGGGCTCCGTCATGAGCCAGGCTGCCAAGCCCTGGGGCGTTGAGATATTCGAGCATCCCAAGTTCAGTTCGATGCTTTACCGAGCCAGCGACAACTGGTCTTTCGTTGAGCGTGGAGTCATCGCTCACAGCTTCTCAGCAGGTTCGCTCCACCCAGACTATCATAAGGTGGACGATGAATGGGATCGACTGGAGATACCCCACATGACCCAGGTGATTCAAGGACTGTTTCTCGGCTCGTTGCCATTGCTCGATGGTAGCCAAACTCCCGCCAAAGCATCCTCCAACACCGCGAAAGAAAGCAAATGAGCGCAAAAAAGATTCTCTTCATTGTCGGTGATTTCGTCGAAGACTACGAGATCATGGTCCCTTATCAGATGCTCCTCATGGTCGGGCACGAGTGCCACTGTGTGTGCCCTGGCAAGAAACCCGGTGACCATGTCTCAACGGCCGTCCATGACTTCGAAGGCCATCAGACCTACAGCGAGAAACCGGGTCACCGCTTTGTGCTCAACGCAGATTTCGCCGCGATTGATCCGAAAGCTTATGACGCACTGGTACTTCCCGGAGGCCGGGCTCCAGAGTACTTGCGGATGAATCCAAAGGTCCTGGAAATGGTCAGGCATTTCTCGGACACCAACAAGCCGATCGCTGCGATCTGCCACGGACCACAGATCCTAGCCGCAGCCGGTGCACTGCAAGGCCAGGAGTGCTGCTGTTATCCGGCAGTCGAATACGAGGTTGCTTCGAGCGGTGGCAAGTACGTACCACCCAATGAGCAGTTCTCAAGCGCGCACGTATCGCGAAACCTTGTCACCGCCGCTGCTTGGCCCTCCCATCCTGCATGGATGCGAGGCTTTCTGAAATTGCTCGGGTCTAAAATCGAACCCTGAGCCCTGCCAATGTCAGGATGTTTGAAACACGCAATACCGCAGAGCATTCTCTGCGGTTCAAACAGGGACGTAGGTTGATAGCTGGCTTCAGGGCAGTTTGTGACCCATCTTGTCGCGTTTTGTAGCGAGGTACTGAGCATTGTATTCGTTGGGCGGGCATATGATCGGAACTTGATCGACCACCGTGATATCGAACCCCCGAAGATTAAACGCCTCAGTCTTCTTAGGATTGTTCGTCAGCAATCGGATCTTCTTCAACCCCAAGTCCTTGAGGATCTGCAAGCCTACACCGTAATCGCGCATGTCGGACTTAAATCCCAGCCGGTGGTTGGCCTCGACCGTATCGAGCCCCTCGTCCTGTAGCGCGTAGGCCTTGATTTTCTGAGCAAGTCCGATTCCTCGCCCTTCTTGAGGCAAATAGACCAATACTCCTCGCCCTTCTTTGGCGATCGCTTCGAGAGCCAAGTGGAGTTGATCGCCACAATCGCAGCGAAGGGATGCGACTAAATCACCCGTAAAGCAACTGCTGTGCATACGCACCAACGGAGGAGTCTCTCCGGGGGCATCGAGGTCTCCGAAAGTCAGTGCGATCGGCTCTTGGCTTTCGTACTGCACCCCGTAGACGACTACCCAAAACTGGCCGAATCGCGTAGGCAATTTGCATTGTGCTGACCGCGTCACCAGTTTTTCATTCACGCGTCGATGGGCAATCAACTGCTCGACGGTGATGATTTCGAGCTGATGCTTGCGAGCCACTTCAATCAGTTCGTCGCGCGTGGCTCGGTCCCCAGATGAGTTCAAGATTTCACATAGCACTCCGGCCGGAGTCAGCCCCGCCATGCGAGCCAGATCGACCGAAGCCTCCGTGTGGCCTGCGCGCCGCAGTACCCCACCCTCCATAGCTAGAAGCGGAAACACATGACCGGGTCTTACGAAGTCATCGGATTTGGTCGTTTCGCACGCCAAACGGCGGATCGTCTCGCAACGTTCCGCAGCCGTGATGCCTGTTTTACAACCGGCAAAATCCACCGGTGTAAGAAACGCTGTGGACAATGGACTCGTGTTATTCTCGACCATAGGTCGAAGTTCGAGTCGGTTGGCGGTTGCAGGTAGGATCGAGCAGCACAATTGCCCGTGCCCAGCGAGCATGAAATTGATCGTCTCTGGCGTCACCTTGTCGGCTGCGCAAACGAAGTCACCTTCGTTCTCTCGGTTTTCATCATCAAGTACGATCACCACCTTGCCGGCTGCAATCGCCTCGACGGCCGCTTGGATGGTGCTGAATCGATCCGGCATAGTTGAATCCTCCTGCGTGTTTGCTTTAGGACGACTCGGAAGATTCTTCACCTTCCAAGCTGTAGTCTTTCATTTTCTTGTGGAGCGTGTTGCGATTGATCCCAAGCTTGATCGCGGTTTTCGTTTGAATCTGGCCGCAGGCCTGGAGAACTTGGAGGATCAACTCTCGCTCGACTCGGTCGACCACTCGGGAATGCAGATCGTTGCTGTCGCTCGGTGCCAAACGAAGGCCTTCGGCCACGAGCAACTTCGCAAGGCTCTCGAAGTCAGGTGGGAGTGAAGGAGCCCCAATGCTAAACTCCTGGATTGGCACTGTTCCAACGACAACACCTGGTAGGAGTTCGAGCGTGAATTCATCCGTCTCGGACATCACCACTGCACGCTCGACGTAGTTTTGCAACTCCCGCACGTTGCCGGGCCAATGGTAGTCTTGCATCGCCGCCATGGCTTCTCGCTGGATATGGACTACATACCGTTGATTCTGCTCGTTGTAATGCTTCAAGAAATACGAAACCAGTAACGGGATATCCTCGCGACGTTTTCTCAGAGGTGGCAATTCGATAGGAACCACATTCAGTCGCCAATACAAATCCTCTCGAAATCGCTCCGATCGGATCTCCTCGGC
>JBJTAQ010000714.1:0-6396 GCA_046090945.1 Pirellula sp. | reverse complement strand
AGCAATTCAAACGACGTGAATCGAATCGATGAGACTTGACCGGACCCAACACCATCGACCACCCATGCATTCGTCCCGTTACCTGCAGTAAATGCATCGGTTTTGCTCGATCCAGCGATATTTTCGATCGAGCTGAACAATCCCAAAGCGGTGACTGAGCTTGTCGACATTGTAACGTTAACAGGATTCTCATATACGGAGAAATCAAACGTATCGTTTCCATTGCCGCCATCGACGGAGGAGAAGACCGCTGCGGGTTGAACCACGAATCGATCTTCGGACGTCCCACCGACCAACGCTTCGATATCTGCGAACGATCCAGCAGTGGAAACACTACCCGTCTTTGATCCGGTCAATTGCCAAGTGTTGTTGGAGTCGAAGGCCGTCAACCGATCGGTACCTAATCCTCCATGGATCGTGCCGGATATCCTGGCCGCTGAGTTCCAGAACTGGAATCGATCGGTCGCCGTACCACCTTGGAGATTCTCAAAGGAGAGGTAATCGATCGTATTGATCTGTACGACATCCTGCCCATAAATCGCCCAATCGGTTAGAACATTGGTGCCTGTCAGAGTGTCTATACCAGAACTTGCGACCAAGGCATCGACATTAGACATCGCCGTCACACCCGGAACGCTGCTACTGCCTACGGTATAAGCGATCGGACCGCTGAGCGAGGAGTAATCCAAGGTGTCGTAACTGTTTCCAGCATCCAAGTTGCCAACGATGGCCGCTGCGCTAGCCATAACAAAGCGATCTTGACCGTCTCCGCCACTGATCGATTGGATCGAACTGTTGATGGTAAAGGTATCTCCCATCGCCATCCCCCAGGCCGATCGCGATTCAATCGATGTACCCGTCAACGTAAAGCCATTCAATAGAATGACTGAATCATTGATAGTAAAATTGTCTTGGCTGGACGTTCCATACACAGCTAGAGTGTCGGTTCCTTCTAAACCGTCGATCAGCAGGCCTCCCCCCGTCGAGACAAAACCGCTAAATACAACAGTTCCGTTTCGCTGGATCGACCATTGATTTGCACCGAGTTGTGTTGCTATGAATTGATCGTTTCCTGATGTACCACCGATCGAAACGTTTGCCAGGACCTGAATCACAAAGGTAGCGGTTTTGCTCGATCCATCGCTACTGGTTGCTCGCACCGTGATGCTCAGAGTATCGCTTGCGACCGATGACAACGACGATGCGACTCGAACAACACCATTCTGTGGGTCGATACTGAACAAGCCTCCTGCGCTGTCGTCGAGCGAATAAGCAATCGTGTTGTTGGAACCATCGAGATCGACTGAATAGGCCGTGATACCAACGGTGGTCCCGACGGGATCGGTGGTTCGGACTCGATTCACCGCTGGATCGCTATCGACAGGCACACTTACGGCAAACTCATTGACATCGAGAACCGCAATGGAAAATATGCGTTCAATGAATCGGCCTTGAGCATCGGTGGCTCGCACGCGGATCAAGTGATTTGCGCTCGACTCATAGTCCAAGGCTTTCGTGAGTTTCAATTGCCCTTGGATGACCTCGAAGAAGCTATTGCCGGTATCTCCGCTGCCGGAAACCAATGAGTATTCGGCGGAAATGGTATTGGAAAATGCATCGGAGGCTTTTAGGTCGGCAAGAACCGTTCCAACGGGAGTGGATTCACTGACAGCCGATGCGGAAAGCGTCATGTCCACCATCGGTCGAACCAGATCGATGACAAACATATCTCGGAATCCATTGGTGTCATTGGGTACCAAATCGGTTCGATCGCTGAAAATCACAGCCTTGGTTCCATTGGCCGCGATCCCCATAGTCATTCCAGTGGAGAAAGATGCACCAGGAAGAAAACTTTCTTCAAAGTGACTCGTCCGTTGGGTATGAATGTCGTAGAGGAGAACTCCACGATTGCGTACCCCAGAAAACACTGCAGATCCGTAATATGCGATCATGCGCCCACTGACATCTATTGATGGGGACACTGCTAGAGTCCGGTCCGGATCGTTACTGTCGTAGCTTCGAGGACTAACTCTCTTCGTCGTACCGCTTGTTGTGTCGTGAAGATAGATTTCAACATTTTGCATGAACGCAAGATACTTTCCATCACCACTCAACGAAGCCTGCCAACCCTGCAGTACGATCGAGTCTCTTGGTGCAATATCGCTCCGCGATCCGGTTCTTAGGTTATAGACGCTATATCCTGCTACACCGGCCGCAATAGATGAACTGTTGGCGCGCGATACGGCCACGTGGGTGCCATCAGCACTAATCGCAGCGAAATAGACACCGGTCTCCTGAACCACGGTAACCACATTGCCCGTCAAAAGATCTTTCACATAAATACCGTCTCGAATCGACTCCCCTGGCAATGCGTTGTAGATCGAAAATGCGACATAACGTCCATCGGCACTCATTGCGTAGGGGGCTTGATTCTGGTTCCCAACTCCCTCGATTCCACGATGTTGATAGGAAGTCACGAGTTGGGTTGTTCCCGCAACAGTATCGACGACGAAAATGCTCTGATTCTTGTTGCTATCACCCAAGCCTTGATCGTAACCGCTCCCATAGATGACATACCGTCCATCGGCGCTAATCGATGGATAGTAGGCGTTCCCCGGATTGCCTCGGCTAATCAATAGGGTCTGGCCGGTGACTAGATCTTTGCGGATGATATCGAACAGATTGTCCGTTTTCTCCGGATCGGTATTCGAGGACTTGGTCGAGTAGGCTAGATACCTACCATCGGCGCTGAGCGCTCCGTCTTGGGATCGCTCATTGGCTTGTACACCGCTGCTAGAGACATTGGCTCGCACCACATACGGGCCACTTCCATCTTCCCTAGCATCGGCGATAGCGATCGACAATGTTCGCTCGAAGCTACGATTTGCTGGATCGGTAACCCGGATTCGAATCGAGTAAGTCGATTTATTCTCGTAATCAAAGATTTGATTGCTAACCAATCGGTTGTCGATAATCGCAAAGGCTGTGTTATCCGAGCTGCCATCGCCGGCTACCAAGCTATACGTGTATTCCCAGCTCGGACGAAGCTCGTAACCTGTCGAGGACAGGAATCCAACGATCGTTCCAGGAGCCATCAATTCCGCGATGGTACTATTTGAAAGCGTCAGACTCTGAGGGCCAAGCTCCGAGTCGCTCAGGCTACTCGCATTGACCGTAGCTTGATTGCTGAATTCCGAAGTAGGATCGACGGCGATGGCCGTAATCAGTTCGCCGGCAACAATTGGGTTTTGCAGCGAATCAATTGGCAAGACGAAACGGAAACGGTTGGTCGTATCGTTTCCGACCGGCACGCCTCCGACCGCGCTTGCATCATACGTACCTGCCGTGTCATCTTGATCTTGCAAACCTCCTTCGAATACGCGAGCCAGGAACGTTTGCCCTTGGCCAAACCCGTTGGCATAAGCGATGGTTTGATACAGGTCGAACTCGGTTCCAGGCCGCGCAAAGCCCTCGACGATCAGCACTTGGTCAGTCCGTCGCACCGAAGTGATCACCGGGGCATTGCGCAGACCGTCGGTATCTCCGTTGTCATTGGGTGTCGAACCAGCTACTGCGGCATCAACAGCAATCGAATCATTGCTGAGAAATCGATTGTGCCTGAGCGTCTTGAGGTTCGATGTCGAGCCGTCGATCTGGATCCCGATGGTGTTGTAAGCGATCAAGTTACCGAATGGGGCGTTCGGCCCTCCAATAACGGTCGAGGTGGCTTGGTTGTCGATGTAGATCCCGGGTCCATTGTTACCCAAATCGCTTTCGATTCCCAAAGCACTACCGATGGTATTGCCAACGACCGAGGTGTTTTTGCTGTTGGCTCCGATCATACGAAGTCCCGGTCCATCGTTTCCGGAGATGACGTTGCCTTCTGCGGCCTCACCTAGACTATTGTCACCATTGGCGCCGATCACCGTCCATTCCGAATTGTAGACCTGGATTCCAAAGACAGTGTTAGGGATAGCAAACTGGCCACTTGCATCCGTGCCAACTTTGTTTCCGGAGATCCGATTGGAATTGGAGTTTTCGACCAAGACCCCGCGGATATTCCCGGAGATGACGTTCGCCTCGATTTCATCGCTGACTCCGTTGCCATCAGTGCCGATTAGATTGCCTATAGTGTTGTGTGAGATAGCAATCCCGTAACCTTGGTTTCCAAGATGGAGCGAACCCGATTTATCGGTACCGATATAATTCCCTGAAACGCGATTGTTCGCGCTGCCATTGTTTCTTAGTCCTAAACCTCCCTGGAGGTTCGCTGAAATCACGTTCCCTTCGGCGGCATCGGAGTTACCATCACCATTGGTGCCGATAATGTTGTTCGAAGCGCCTTCAAAAACGACGACTCCTAGCTGACTGTTACCCATCGCCTGGGTTCCGTAGATGTCTGTCCCGATGTAGTTTCCTGCGATTGTATTGCCATTGGTGTTCATACCGACACCAAATCCTGTATTGGCCGAAACGATGTTCCTCTCCAGATCGTCCGAAACGCCATCACCGTTCGTTCCGAAGCGGACAGGTCCGGCTCCGTTGAGAAAGGCGACCGTGATCCAAGGAACCTGATTCCCCAGAGGACTATCCCCGTTGGCATTGAGTCCAACAGTATTTCCCGCGATCGTCGTTCCATTCGTACCCGAATCGATGACGACGATCCCGGAAGTATTTCCGCTGACGATGTTCCTCTCTAACGCGTCCGAGACTCCATCGCCGTTGGTTCCAATCACCGTAGATTTGGCACCTTGAGCCACCCAAACAGCCCAGTCCCCGCGATTGGGCACGGCGCTGTTTCCATCCGCGGAGGTACCTATCAAGTTTCCGGCTACACGCGTACCAACTACCCCGGTACCTGCCAGAACGATCGCGGTATTGCTGTTACCGGATATGACGTTTCCTTCGTCGCCATCGGCCTGTCCATCGCCGTTGGTCCCGATGATGTTATCGGATCCTCCGTAGATACCGATCCCGTTATTGTTACCTAAGCTAGTTTGACCCGTCGGCCTGGTACCGATGTAGTTCGATTGAACCCGGTTGTTGTTCGACGAACCACCAATCCTAACTCCATATCCAACGTTGCCGGATATTATATTTCGGGCATCAGTCGAACCCCCAATGATGTTGTTGGATGCATCTGAAATACTGACTCCGGAGTATCCTCCTAGCGATGCTGTTCCTAGGACGTTGGTGCCGATATAGTTGCCTTGCACCAAATTCCCTGAGGCTCCTGAGCCGTTGATAAACACTCCGGAGGCATCGGTGGTCGGACTAGCAACGATAACGTTTCTAGCAGAGCTCGCTGTACCACCAATCCATTGATTCGGAGCGTTGAGGATTGCAATTCCGTGTCGTCCGTTCGGCATCGCGGCGAACCCGGACTTTCCTGAGGAGTCCATTTGGTAGATGGCTACGATTTCGTCGGCCGATAAGGCTCGAGAGTAGACGGCGGGCTCATCGACATCGCCCGTAAAGTACATCACATCGCCGGGTGCAGCATACGGTGGGCGATGATAGCCGATGGTAATCGGATCGCTATCTCCGTCAGCTTCTCCTACATATCCGAATACGGACAGAGGTACGGAGATGTCCGCAACCCCATCGACGTAGAGGTTCAGCAGTCCTTTTTCCACATCTCGGACCAAAGCTAGATGATGATACACTCCGTCGTTGATTGTAATGCTTCCGGTGTAGTATTGCTCCGTTCGATAAACATCCCGCAGATGGATCCCAGCCCTCTGGCCCTCAAAACCAATCCGCCAAGTCGATCCCGAACCTCCATTGCACTCGCCGCCGCACTCGTATTGCTCCATGATGGTCGATCGGATTTGTGAGGTTGTTCTCACCCACAGTTCTGCCGAAAATGAACCTGTACCTGGAACCAACGATTCCGCATAAGGGATAGTCAAGGCTTGTGCTCCATCGAATCGAAACGCTTGGCCGACTTTGCCCGGAACGTAGGATCCATTGAAAAAATTCCCATGATTACGGTTGTAAGCGTCGTTGATATTTCCTTCGCCTCGGTACCAACTCACCGCACTGTTGGGACTCGAACTGCCGCCGACCCCAATGCGATTTCCTTGGACGACGTTGTTCTGTGTGTTGGAATCCTCGAAGCGGATACCATCGTTTCGATTTCCGCTGATCAAATTACCTGCTAATGCAAGCGTCCCACCGATCGTCGTATGGGTCGCTCCTTGGGAGATTACAACGCCCATTTCGTTACCGATAGCTGCGCTGCCGTCGGGATTCGTACCGACATAGTTACCAGCGACCTTGTTATGGGTCGAGGAATCACCGATGACCAGAACCCCTTGGTAGAGATTTCCGGAGATCACATTCGATTCGGATCGATCTTCAGTTCCATCAGCGTTGGTACCGATCCAGTTGCCT
>JBJTAQ010000713.1:0-4191 GCA_046090945.1 Pirellula sp. | reverse complement strand
CACGAGAGTTGGGTTATCGCCTCACGGGCGAGCAACTTCAGGTGCTTTTCGATCAGTTCAAGGTGCTTGCAGACAAGAAGAAAAACATTTTCGATGGCGATGTTGTCGCGCTGATCCAGCAGCAGATCAGCGGTTCGACGGTCCCGGGTTGGTCGCTCGTGACTTATGAGCTAGCCAGTGGCTCGGGCAGAACGCCGACCGTAAGGCTAACCTTGGAAATCGACGGCAAGCAGCATACCGAACAGGTGCAGCAGGGGGATGGACCGATCGACGCGGCTTTTTGGGCTGTCGAGAAGATCACCGGAATCAGGCTTTCATGCAAAGAGTTCCGAGTCAGCAGCGCTAGTCTTGGACGCGATGCGATCGGCGAGGTGGCACTTGAAGTCGAACACGAGGGGCAGTCGTATCGTGGCATGGGAGCTTCGACCGATTCGGTCGAAGCGACCGTTTTAGCGATCCTCAATTCGGTCAATCGAATCATCACGGAAAAGTCGCTTCGAAGCGCCAACAAAGTTTCACCACAGGATGTCTAAACATGACCTCAACGAATCCTAATTCCTGGATTGCCGAGCGAACACTGGCGTTTGATTCCAGTGGTATTCGCAAAGTCTTCGCGCTGGCAGCGACGATGAAGAACCCGATCAATCTCTCGATCGGACAGCCCGACTACGATGTGCCTGAACCGATCAAAGACGCTGCTTGTGAATCGATTCGCTCTGGCAAGAACATGTATTCGCCGACGCAAGGTATCGCGCCGCTGATCGATAAGCTTCAGCAGGATGTGCAATCGAGGTACAAGCACGAAGACCGAAGTCTTTTTATCTCATCGGGCACCAGCGGTGGACTAGTCTTGGCCATGCTCAGCTTGGTCAATCCCGGCGATGAAGTCATCGTCTTTGATCCTTACTTTGTGATGTACGTTCCGCTGATTCAGCTTGTCGGTGGTGTGCCGGTTCTGATCGACACTTATCCTGACTTCAAGATCGATATCGACAAGGTTCGCAGCGCCATAACGCCAAAGACCAAACTGGTACTATTCAACAGCCCTTCGAATCCGACGGGGGTTACGGCAACGCCCCAGGAGGTACGAGGCGTTGCGGAACTCTGTTTGGAGAAAGGGATCGCGTTGATCTCGGATGAAATCTACAGCGCATTCCACTTTGGGGAACCCACCCCTTCTCCTGCGGAATTCAACCCTCAGACCATCGTCATCGACGGATTTTCCAAGACGTATGCAATGACCGGTTGGCGACTTGGATTTGTTCACGGGCCAAGCGCGATCATTCAAACCATGATCAAACTTCAGCAGTACACCTTCGTCTGTGCTCCAACCCCGCTTCAGCATGCTTCGTTGGCGGCGCTGGATTTCGACATGAGCAACTATTACGCGAACTACGAAAAGAAACGGGACCGGATCGTCGAGGGATTGCGAGGCTACTACGAATTCGTGCAACCAGGGGGCGCCTTCTATATCTTCCCCAAAGTCCCATCAGGAAATGCAACAGAGTTTGTCGCCAAGGCGATTGCCAACGAACTTTTGGTGATCCCAGGCAATATCTTTTCGAAACGGGACACCCACTTTCGGATCTCGTTTGCCGCCAGTGACGCGACCCTCGATCGGGGGATTGAGGTCCTTCGCAAACTCGCGCGTTAAATCCGATTTCATCGCTACAATCCAACACTCCGGTCCGTTGGTCTAGTGCCTCTCGGATAACCCCATCGACCTCAACAGCGGTGAGGATTATACGGATGAAAAACAGAAAAATTTTTTGACAAACCGGGATTTGTTCAAGTTCTGGTTTCGGGTTCCATGGGGCATCGGTATAAATTGGGTCGGCCCGAAAGCAAGACGTATTTATCCCCAAGTATCTGAGACAATCCCGGTCCATGTCAAAACTACCTTCCTCTGGCGATCATCAAGTCGAACTCCTCTTAAAAAACGCTCAGCTTCGCGATGAATTAGAGCCCTTCTTGGACGAATCGGTCGATGTGCTCAGCGGTCGGAGCATGAGCCTCGAAGATGAAAATGATTTCCTCGAGTCCATTCTGGAATGGGAACGAGCTCCGTCGTTGCCGATCGCGAAATGGTTTGAACCCGAGTTGAGATTGCCAACCCCTGAGACGCTCGATGATGCCGCTCTTTCCAAGTTGCTTTGGAAGACGATTCATATGCTCTATGGACAGAAGATCGCTTTGGATTTCACCGATCACCTGAGCGATCGGCAATTGTATTGCCTGTTAATACGCGACATTCTACCTGTATACCAGAAGAAGGTTTCGCGGCCGAGGAACTTTCTTCACTGGCACTGCCTGGACGATAACGACGTCGACTGCTGGCTGACTTATTATGCGACAGACGATGAGCGCGAGGATTGGGAGTTCGAAACAGGGCTGATTGCCCCTGAGAAAAAGCAGCCTCCCTATCCTAGGCAGATGCCACGTCGGCCGGGCAATTTGAACTGACGATCTGCTACTCGTGCCTGAGGGCTTCGATCGGGTTCATCGCGGCCGCTCGTCGAGCTGGATACAACCCAAAAAGCAGTCCGACCACTAGCGAGATTCCGACCGATAGGATCACCGACCAAAGAGCGATCCTCGGTTCGAGCGTCAGGATTGTCGGTGGGAGCAGTTCCGGGGAAATCCTGACCAGTAGCCAGCGGATCATATGAAAGATCGGTCCGCACATCAAACCTACGATCACCCCGAGCAATCCACCGCTTCCGGTCAGCACAAGCGTTTCGACCAAGAACTGCTGAATGATGTTCGATCGTTTAGCCCCCAAAGCGCGGCGGATCCCGATCTCACGCGTGCGTTCGGTGACCGTCGCCAACATGATATTCATGATCCCGATCCCGCCGACCAGGAGCGAGATTCCTGCGATGATCACCAGCATGGCGTTGAACATCGATCGGGTTCGTTCGGCTTGACGTAGCAACTCCTTGGGCACAACAATCGCATAGTCCTCCTGGTCGTGGTACCTTTTGAGTAGCCGCTCCAGGATCGCGGTTGTCTCGTCGACCATAGCGATGTCCGAGAGTGTGAGTGTGATCTGAGTCAGTTCGACAATCTCACCACGAAAGTTGAAACCTTCGCCGGTCCGGGTCATGATCTGATCGCCGACGCGTTGGCGAAAGGTGTCCAGAGGTATGTAGGCATCAAAGCTGTACTCGCGAGCTTCGAGACTCCCTCCGATCGCCGCCGATGCTCCGCGCTGCTTGGTCTGGCCGATCACGGTGTAGACATCGCTCTCGACGCGAACCTTCTGACCGATCGGATTCTCTTGAGGAAACAATCGATTCGCTGTTCCATCGGCTAGGACGATCACATTCTCGTGGCCATCGCTGGTATTGAACCATCGGCCTCGCGCCATTTCGAGTCGATTCAGATCCTGATACTCCGGAGAGCATCCGACGAGTGTCGCGCTGAGGACTCGCCCCTTGGCAGCAAACTCCCGCCTGAGTTCCCTCATTGGGACCGATCGAGAGATCCCCGGAATATTGCTCAGGAATCGCTTGTAGTCCTCGCGCAAAAGGCCATAGGTTTTCACCCGATTTTTTTCCGAACTGCTCGATGACTTAGGCTCGATGCTTCGGACGATGATGTTGTTGGCACCGAGCTCGAGAATCTGCTGCTGGGCTTGATAGGAAACCCCTTCACCCATCGCTACCAACCATATTACGGTCGTTGTACCGATGAAGATACCCAAGGCCGCTAGGGCCGATCGCATCTTTTGGAGCATCAAACTCTTGAGACCGAGCCTGAAGGTTTGCAGAAAGGAAGCGAACATTTATGGCGACTTGTTCTTGCTCGAATCGGGCTTGGCCCCCGAGTCCTTATCATCGCTTTGCTGCATCTCCATCGCCAACTCTTGGGCCTCGTCGATGTAAGCCAGTGGGTTGAGGATCACCTCGTCGGTCTCGTTCAGCCCATCGAGAATGATTGAGAACTGATCGTTGGTATCCCCGACGCGAACCAGCCGTTTGCGGACTCCATCGGGAGTTTGAACCCAGCAGAAAAGACCACCGGTACCTTCGATGATCGCAGCTACGGGAACGGTGAGGACCTCTTTGTGTTCGGCCAGAACAATATCGACGACCGCACTCATCCCGGGCTTGAGCCCAGGATGCTGCGGCAGCTTGATGATCGTATCGTACTTGACCAGGTTCCCCGTCCACCATCCGGCCGGTCGAG
>JBJTAQ010000712.1:0-2176 GCA_046090945.1 Pirellula sp. | reverse complement strand
CAAGCCGACGGTTTTGAACCTAACCAACCATGCATATTTTAATCTTGGTGGACCGGGTTCCGGCACCATCCACAACCATGAATTGACACTCTCTTGCGACCAATATCTCCCAGTGGATGCCGATATGATCCCGACCGGGGTTCTGGCCGACGTGAAGGGTACGCCACTAGATTTTGTAGCTGCGCACAAAATCGGCGAACGTATCGGACAACTCAAAGCAACCAACGGCTACGATCACTGCTTTGTGGTAAGAGGGAAGGCCGGTGAGCTCAGGCCGACGGCGAAGGTAGTTGATCCAGCCAGCGGCAGAACGATGGAGATTAAAACTACTCAACCAGGCGTTCAGCTTTATACCGGAAACTTTTTAGACGGCGGTCCTGGTAATGCCGGGTACAAAACTCACGAGGCTTTCTGTTTGGAGACTCAGCATTACCCAGATGCACCCAACCAGCCAGCTTTTCCGACCACCGTCTTGAAACCTTCGGACAAGTTCCATCAGGTCACAACGTTCACCTTCGGCGTAGCCAAATAGGTGTCATGCACCTTTGCCTACCGCGCAACGCCGAATTCGCTCTCGGGTGATTCAATCGAAAGAAAAGCCCCTTTCAATAAGAGCTTTTCTTTGAGATTCGGTAAACAGGACCGCTTGGCCAACTGGCGGCTGAATCGGAACGAGGCTTGCCGAGATTGCTGACATCAGCTCCGGGATTCCAGCACCGCTCAACGCGCTGACTCGAATCCCAGGACGAGGCAAACAAAGTTGCTCGTTTGAAGGATACGTTGCCGCGATGCAGCGATCCTCCTTGGTGACAACGATCAACGTCTGATGCATTCTCTTGAGAAACAGTTTTTTATGTTCATCCGTCCAACCCTGTTCTGGATCTACAAGCAGTAATTGCAGATCTGCGTCCGCGCTGGCAGCGATGGCTCGTTCGACTCCGATTCTCTCGATCGCATCGGCTGCGAGTCGGATCCCAGCACTATCGGTCAACCGCACAGGCCATCCATCGATACTCGTCGGTTCGACCAACAGATCCCGAGTCGTTCCGGCTTGCTCATGCACAATCGCGCGATGGTAACCGAGGAGCCGATTCATCAAACTGCTCTTGCCCACATTGGGTGGCCCACAGATGATGATCTCGAAGGGATCGAGAAGATGCCGTCCGACATGATCCCATTGTTGCAGATCAGCCACCAAGCCTTTAGCGGCCGCCAAGTTTCCTTGATCGATCGCTGAATCGATTTGTGCGAATGCTCGTGTTAGTGCTCCACGTTGTTGATCCAGGAGTATTCGTGTTGTCCGGATCGTTCGAGCCTGAGCCAACGCAATAATCGCATCGGCCACGAATGGATCTTGCTGGTCTCTCAAGCACCAATCGATGTCCGACTCGATGACGATCCCCGACTTGGACATCGACTCAAGGATCATTTGGGCCGCGATCTTTCCACCGTGGCAATGAAGTTCGTATCGGTCGCTCGATGTCCTACAAACAACGATCGATTCACCCGCTGACGAATCGGTAACAACCTCTCCATACCGAATGGAGTCGATTCGCATTTCGCTTGTACCGCTCGCTGGACGCCAGTGCTGATCCAGCCATCGTTTGGCTTCGGGGCCAAAAAGTTCGATGACGCAGATGGCCGACGGCGCATCTCCAGTAATCCTGCAAGCAGTCGTTAAGGAGTTGGCAGTCAATTCCAGCCTCGGATGCTCATTTTTTTGGTCACTCAGGGAATTTAATGGGTGAGAACTCTTTTTTCATGTTCTTGGATCCTCCGTACTCCTACACTTTGTAACCTCAGAGGTACAGAGGGGCACAGAGGGGCCTCGGGTTCTATTGCTAATAGATGAGCAACTCTGTGAGTCTCTGTGTCTCCGTGGTTAAAAAAAGGTTTTAGAGGGGTTCTAATTGGCAGGGACTCAGTTTCCCTATTCTACACTACTTCTTCACGAATCGCGTGACCCGAGCCACGTTCCATTGCATCGCCGAAGAGCTTCTAACCACAGAGGTAAGCAGCGTCACAGAGGGGCCTCGGGTTCTATTGCTAAGCGATGAGCAACTCTGTGAGTCTCTGTGTCTCCGTGGTTAAAAAAGGTTTTAAAGAGGTTCTAAAATGCACTCGAAAACTGAATGCCATGCACAAGAGCCGAGGGTTGCATGCTAAACTGGCCCCT
>JBJTAQ010000711.1:0-1985 GCA_046090945.1 Pirellula sp. | reverse complement strand
AGCTCGCCATGCAGGACGGGTGCTTTGGCTCAACAAGGCGTTGGTTAGGGATCTTGGTAAGGATCGAGGAATCGAGGACCTGCCCGAGGGCGTCTTGACCGACAACCTCGACGAAATACTCGACAATTCCCAAATCAGCGTCGTAGCTCACTTGATCGGCGGTATCGAGCCGGCCAGGACGATTATGTTGCAGTTGCTCGAATCGGGCAAGGATGTTGTGACTGCGAACAAGGCTCTTTTGGCGCAGCATGGAGAGGAATTGTTCGATCGCGCTAGGAGTCTTGGGCGGACTATTGCATTCGAGGCGAGCGTCGGGGGTGGGATTCCGATCATCGCGAACATTACGCAATGCTTTACGGCCAATCAGATTGTATCGCTGCGTGGGATTCTCAACGGCACAAGCAATTTCATCCTTACGCAGATGGGTGACAAGGGGATCGATTACGATCGCGCCTTGCAGCTTGCTCAGCGACTTGGGTATGCCGAAGCCGATCCGGCGATGGACGTCAATGGAAGCGATACGGCGCAGAAGCTTGCGATCCTGGCACATTTAGCGTTTGGAATTCGGATCGATTGGAAGGAGATCTACCGCAGAGGGCTCGAATCTTTCACGATCGAGGACCTTCGTTATGCTGAAAAGCTCGGTTATCGCATCCGGCTTTTGGCCACGGCGCAACTCATCGACGATAACTTGGAACTGCATGTTTCGCCCACGCTGATTCGCAACGGGCGTCCGTTGGCTGAGGTTCGGGGGCCTTATAATGCGATCTCGATTGTCGGTGATGCTGTTGGCGACATGTTTTTTCACGGACAAGGGGCAGGGCAGATGCCCACGGCATCGGCCGTGGTTGCAGACATGATCGACACTGCCGCTGGTCGTACCGACATCACTTTCCGACGCTTGCAGTTATGGTCGGATCGTCAATGCGAGATCGAGATGATCCCTTACACGAAAACCATCGGGCGCTACTACATGCGATTTTTGGTGGCTGACGAGCCTGGAGTTCTCTCGCAGATCACGGGGATCCTGGGTGGTCACGGAATCTCCATATCATCGATTATTCAGCATGAACCAGCCGAGTCCAGTGAGCCGAATAAGGTTCCATTGATCATCATGACGCACGAGTGCTGTGAGCTAGAAGCGGCCCGAGCACACGAGGCGATTCGGGAGTTGGATAGCGTCGACCATGACTGCTATCGACTCAGAGTCAGCGAAGGCTGAATCTCCATCGATTCTTTATCGGACGGAGGGGTTTGAACCTGCTAAGAGTGCATTCGAGGTGCTGCGGAGTTTGGTTTGGTTAACCACTTGCTGGGTGGTCTGCTGGACTTGCGCTCGGCTCACGTTGTCAATCAGGTAG
The DNA here is from genome assembly GCA_046090945.1 of Pirellula sp. Classification (GTDB taxonomy): domain Bacteria; phylum Planctomycetota; class Planctomycetia; order Pirellulales; family Pirellulaceae; genus JBKCUI01. The sequence continues at coordinate 624 of JBJTAQ010000711.1, read as the reverse complement.
CTCTTACGAGCTCGCACGATGGACATCGTCAGAGCTGGACGGCGCTGCCAGTGCTCGGCATTGAAATCCCGTACGTCCTCGTAGGGTAGGTCAAGCTTTGCGTTGAGCTTGGGGATCCAATGGATTCCATCGTTCGCACGAACGATTGTAAAGTGCATCACTAGGTAGAGGGTAGCGATTCCGCACGCCAACCCGATCAAAAAGCTTTCGATTCGATTCATGGAAAAGGTGGTCCTTTTGGGGGGAGGCTCAGCCGGCCGATCAGGGGGAATCTGCTGACGCGGTATACGATTACAAAAAGTTCACTGCAATGTCGAGCCCGATCGATCGGGCCTTGAGCCGGCTTGTCTTTTCGCACTTGTCTATTGACACGTACTGACGGATTTCAGTAAAGAAATAAGGTCGGAGACTCGCCGGCGTGCTTGTATGATTCCAGCCGCTCGAGCGCATCATTCCCCCTAAAAAGTTCAGGCAGTACAAGGATCCCGAGCATGTCAGGGCGCAACCAAAGAAATCTGTTGACTCTTTACCTATCCACCTTACTTCTTGGAACTTTGGGTTGCCAAACGAATTCCATGATGAACATGCCGTGGAGCCAGGCGACTCGGGTTCCTCCGCCGAACG
>JBJTAQ010000710.1:0-5603 GCA_046090945.1 Pirellula sp. | reverse complement strand
CAGAAGCGACCTGCCTAGGATGCCCAGGTCGCATCCCGGGGGGACCCTTCGGTTCCAACCCCCGATTCATTCTCCCAGTTCAATCTCCCAGTTCAATCAGATTTTAACCTTGGAAAGGTTTGTCGAACCATGGCCCACGTTGTGACCCAGCCTTGTGTAGGTTGCCGATATACCGACTGCGTCGTCGTTTGTCCGGTCGAGTGCTTTTACGAAGGCGACAAGATGCTCTACATCCATCCGGATGAGTGCATCGATTGCGAAGCCTGTGTGGCGGAGTGTCCAGTCGAAGCAATCTTCCACGAGGATAACGTTCCAGCAGAATGGAAAGATTACATCGAACTCAACGCCAAAATGGCCCCAAGTTCGGCTGTGATCACCGAAAAGAAGAAGCCTTTGGCGGATTCTTAGAAACAGTTCCTCGAACCGCTTGGAACGGTTCAAGCTCAAGGCACTTCGGCGATAGCGATTTGGGCCGGAGAGTAAGTTCGCGCCTCCCAAGCGAGACTTTGGGGCAACAGGCCAAGGTTGGTCGTTTGCTCAAGTTCCACGGCGAATAAACTCTCCGGGGGTGCTGCCTGGGCCCAGCTCTCGAGAAGTTCGGTGAGCTCCCTGCCGTGGCTTTCCCACATCGAATAGGGTGGGCAGCAGAAAACAACCCAAGACTTTGATCGCATATCTCCGAATGCTTCAAGGCCCTGGTCGATCGTGCGGGTCCATCTCAGGACGTCTTGATCCAAGACCGAAACACTCTGGGCGATTCCCAAGTCTTGGGCAATCTTTTGAATAACTTTCGCCCCAGGTTTGAGAATCTCCCAAACCCATGCGTGAGAGGCCCCGCGTGAGATCGCTTCAAAGGCCAAAACACCGGATCCTCCAAAAAGGTCGAACGCCCAACGGTTTTCTAGCGTACCACCCAGTAGATTCATCACGGCCTCTCGGGTCCGGTCCTTCATCGGCCTTGTCCTGCGGTCACAGGCAAATTGGAATTTGCGAGACCGCAGATCTCCGGCGATGATTCTCAGGTTGATCGTTTCATGTTCAGCTTTTTTCATGCAAGTTGTGGTATCCTTGGGTCTAGATCTTGCAAACCAGATTGGGGTCCTCGACGTTCCCTGCATCCTACCGTAAAGTCCAAAGCGGCAAAGTTCTATGCGTCTCAGAATGACCAAAACTCTTTCCTTCAACCGACCATTGAGCTTGGCCAAAACACAGGTTCAGAAATTGGTCCTTGCGGGCTTGGTCTGCCTAAGTAGCTGCGATCCTGCATGGTCTCAGCTTTTGCCACCTACAAACCCAGGGCAATTGCCTGGCCAAAGCCCCCCCTCGGGAAAAAGCCCTCTGGCCCCAAGCAATGGTGCTGCGGCACCCCCGTCGAGCAAACTGACACCTGAAGAGCGGCAGTCTCGAATGCAAGCGCAGCAGCAGGCAGCGGCAAAGGCTGAAGAATATAGGATGACCACCTATGGCATGATCTCGCCAACCGATGAAGCACCTCTCGCAGTCGCATTCCGAAAAGCCTCCGACGATTTCAAGATCGCAATAGCCGATTACACCGATGCTCACGTCCGAATCCAACATCGGCTCAAAGACACTCTCCCCGATGGAGTCCGCGAAAAGTGGCTTGAGCAACTCAGGAAATCCAATCAAGCGCTCCGGGTATATCGGGAAGCCGCCGCGGCCCTGTATGCAAGCGATCCGGAGAAGTACCCCGGCGTTGGGGCTATTCTCAAAGAAATGCTCATCAGCGACGGCAAGACCGACCGCCTCGATCATTGGATCGGTCCTGCGAAAGTTCTCCTGAACACCCAGAAACTCGTCGATGACGAAGTTCTCTTGTACGCAGGTTATGCAGGACTGATCGAAGGGGATTTTGAACTCGTCAAGCAAACATGGTCAACCCTCGAAGCTTCGCGAAAACTCGGCCAACAGGAATCGATCCTTTTCTCTAAACTCGATGATATTAAAGCTTCATGGGATAAAGAACAGATTCGGCAAGAAGAGGACAAAAGCAAAAACAATCCCCAAGTCCGGGTGCTGACAACCAAAGGAGAGATCGTCGTCGAACTTTTCGAAGACGACGCGCCCGAGACCGTCGCAAACTTCGTCTACTTAGTAGAACAAGGCTACTACACTCGGAAACCATTCTTTTTCGTCAAAGAGCACCTGCTTGCTCAGACCGGTTGCGAGAAAGGGGATGGAAAAGGAAATGCAGGATACGGCGTTAAACCAGAGGCCGATTCGCCGACACGCAGAAGCCACTTTCGCGGATCGCTGGCAATGCCCGTCGGGGTCAACAACGATCCGTCTGCAGGTTCGATGAACTTTGCCGGCGCCCAGTTCTATTTCACGTTCGTCCCGCTGCCGCTGGCCGATGAACGCAACGCAGTTTTTGGCAGGGTAATCTCGGGGATCGAAGTCCTAGGACTTTTCAAAAATGTCGATCTGACAGACGAAGAGGCACGCAAGGATCCCAGCCTCCGTCCCGATACGATCATTCGAGTCGAGGTGATCCGCAAGAGGGATCACGAGTACCGGCCAACCCCGGTTATCGGGCGTCTACCTCGCTAGCCAACAGAACCCGGAACTCGGAACCTGCAACTCTGGAAACAACCTCCCCGGAACCCTTGACCCACCCAGCTTTTTACTATATTCTCGCGGATCGTCAGGAATTGCACTTGTTGCGGATGTGGCGGAATTGGCAGACGCGCTAGACTCAGGATCTAGTGGCCTAATACATATGGCCGTGGAGGTTCGACCCCTCTCATCCGCATTCCTCGAAACCATCTGTCCGTTTGTTCGCCGCTCTTTGACATGCCAAAAGACTTCCTCGCAGGTGCTCAGTCCGAATACGACGTCGTTGTGATTGGCTCGGGCCTAGCCGGAATGACCTCGGCAAACATCCTTGGCCGTGCCGGCCATCGCGTCCTACTCTTAGAACAGCACTACAAACTCGGCGGCCTTGCTACCTGGTTCAAGCGACCCGGTGGCCATACCTTCGATATCTCCTTGCATGGCTTCCCATTCGGGATGCTAAAAAGCTGCAAGAGGTACTGGAACGACGACATCGCTTCGAATATCGTCCAACTCAAGAACATCCGTTTCGATAATCCGATGTTCTCTCTGACGACGACCTACAACCGCGAGGACTTTACAGCCCTTTTGGAGTCCCACTTTGGTATCCCTCGCGAGACGATCGTTCAGTTTTTCGACACAGCCCGAGGCATGAACTTTTACGATGACCAGTCGATGACGACTCGTGAACTGTTTGGCAAGTTTTTCCCAGGTCGCGAAGATATTGTTCGGCTCTTGATGGAGCCTATCACATATGCCAACGGATCGACGCTCGAAGACCCCGCGATTACTTATGGCATCGTGTTCTCGAATTTTATGGCCAAAGGTGTCTACATCTACGAAGGTGGCACGGATGACTTGGTTAGCAAGATGCAAGCCGAGATGACCCGCAATGGTGTCGACTCCAGGATCAAATGTGACGTTTCGAAGATCCTGGTAGAAAATGGCAAGGTTCAGGGAGTCGAGGTCAACGGTCGAGTCATCCGCTGTCGCGCTGTGGTGAGCAACTCGAATCTCCGCTCGACGATATTTCATCTTGTTGGCCAAGAAAAATTCGACCCGAAGTTCGTGCAAGACGCCAAAGCGGTCCGGCTCAATAACAGCAGCACCCAGGTCTACATGGCGGTCAAGCCGGGAGTTGAAATCCCCGAATCGACCGGCGACCTGCTTTTCTGTTCCACCGCAAATGCATTTCGCACCGATCTGCTCTTGGACCGAAACATCACATCGAGAACCTTTAGCTTCTACTATCCACGCACCCGGCCCGATGGCAAACAACGCCATGCGATCGTCAGCAGTACCAATGCCAATTGGGGCGACTGGGCCGAACTCGATGAACAAGACTATCAGGCCAGCAAGAAAGATCTCATTGAGACAACACTTGATGCTCTCGAAAAATACGTTCCGAATTGTCGAGAAAAAGTCGAGTGGGTCGAAGCCGCCACACCGAGAACCTTCCACCACTACACCAAACATGTCTATGGAGCCAGTTTTGGCACGAAATTCGAGGGACTTGCCGTCTCCCGAGGCCTGCCTCAGCAAATCCAGGGGCTCTACCATGCCGGTAGCGTCGGGATCATCATGTCCGGTTGGCTCGGCGCCATCAACTACGGAGTGATTGTCTCAAACGAGGTCGATCAAATGCTCTCGAAGTCTGCCCTTCCTACCCCAAACTGACATCCGATGGTCACACGCAGACGCGCACGCGAAATCGTTCTACAACTTCTCTTCGAAGAAGACTTGCATCCAACACGCGACCATCAGATCGCCCGGGAATTTCTTGCAAAACGACTTCATCAGTACGAACCCCTCGTGGCCTTTGCACAGTCCCTGATCGATGGTGTTCGAACCCATCGCACACAACTGGACAAATTACTCAGCAAACACTCTGCCAACTGGTCCATCAAAAGAATGGCGACCATCGATCGGAATGTTCTGAGGATCGCTGCCTACGAAATGCTTCATTCAGATACCCCTGGCCGAGTAGCCATCAATGAAGCGATCGATATCGCTCGACGTTACGGTGGCCTCCACTCCGGAGCCTTCGTCAACGGAATTCTTGATCGCATTCTCCGCGAAGAGGTTGCTCCTCAAGAATCGAAAGCTTAAGTTTACCGCAGAAGTCAACCAGGATTAGGTGCATGCATGTCCAACCACAACGATGAAAACGGGGATTCGATGGAGAATATGCCAGCGGTTCGAGCCCGAGTCCCCGAGCATGTCGCCAGAGGCGAGATCAGCACCGGCGTGATCGTCGTCACCGGAGCAACCGAATTCGTACTGGACTTTGTCCGCAATCTGCCTCGCCCAAGCATGATCGTAGCCCGCGTTGTTCTGCCTCATCTGGTGATGCCCCAGTTCATCGAAGCCCTCGCTAAAAATATCGAACTGTTTCGCCAACGCTATGGTGAACTCCCCGGCGCCCAGTTGCCTACCGGTCTACCAACTGCTCCAAATCCATTCGCTGCACAATCCCCAGCCTCCACGCCAGAGAACGCAAATACAGCTCACACTACGGCAAACGCACAAGCCCCAGGCTCTGCGGCTGAGGTCCCGGGAACAACCAGCATCCAAGCTGGAATGCACGCGAATCCCGCGACGACTCAACCACCACAGCCATCGGTTCCACAGCCTCCCAAACGTCAAAACCCCCAAGAAATCTACGATGAGTTGAAACTCCGAGATGAGATCTTAAGTGGAGACTATGCCAATGCCGTCATGATCGGCCACGGGGCCTACGAATTCAGCTTCGACTTTATCACCAACTTCTACCCCCAGTCTGCCGTCAGCTGCCGCGTGTACTTGGCATCCGGACATATCCCACGACTGCTCGATTCACTCAAGCAATCTTGGGAACAAGTTCGGCAACGGTACGGCTATCCACCCATCCAATAATTGCTCGTGGGTATGCCCGTGGACCAACCCTCAAAGCATGACGACCTGTTTGCTCCCCCACCGGGTTTTATCGCCGATCAACGCTCGTTGATTTTGGCCAGTTCGTCCCCAAGACGCCGGAAACTCATGGCCGAGTA
>JBJTAQ010000709.1:0-2364 GCA_046090945.1 Pirellula sp. | reverse complement strand
CAACATCGGGCCGATGCAATCGGATCTCTTGGACCATCATCCTCAAGAGTTGATCGCTGGATGCTTGATAATAAGCCAAATCGTTCACTTGGACCATGTTTCGATATATCGAGGGTTCCCGGTCAGCGATCTACCCAACGGATCGAAGATTAACGATTTGGCTTATTATCAAGCATCCAGCGATCAACTCTTGAGGATGATGGTCCAAGAGATCCGATTGCATCGGCCCGATGTTGTATTGATCGAGGATGTCTCTTCTATTCATATGCTTCGTAGCGCATGTGGTTCACTGGCGTCCCAAGCGATTCAGTTAGCGGGTAATCCGTCGTATATGCCCTGCGAAAGTTTAGGTCCTGATCAACCGGGGCCCTGGACAGTGCAGCGAACATTGCAGTCTAGCGAAACGTCGTCGGGGTTTTCTCTCTCCCCTTCATTGGTGCTGAAAAAAACCAATCAGTTGCTCGCAAGACCTTTACAGGCAATTCGCTATTACTACTCAAGCACAACCAACTGGCAATCCGGTCAACCCCCTGAGGCTCTTGTCGGAAAAGCTCACTACCGCATGCTCAACCCTAAATCGGCTTCGCTGAGCAATCCCCTCGATGGATTGGTCGTCAATCCCGACACAAAGCTTTGCGATAAACAGGTCTTAAAGACTAAGCTACCGACGTTGATGGCGTCGGCCAATGCCTCGAATAAAGTCTCGGAATTGCTCCAGACTCGAGGTAGCGAGGTCTACCGAGAGAATGCGTGGGACGATGCCCTATCGGATTTGATCAAACCTTTATCGACAGAGTCCACGTTGGATGTTCTTTGGATGGTATCCCAGGAATCGAGGATCCAAGGCAACTGGCATCGCTGGCATAGCGCCCTTCAGATGATTCAATCCCGATATCCAAACCCACAGCAGCAAGAGATGGTCTTTCGGGAACTGATGACCTACATGGGTTCCGTTGAAGTCGATCGAATGATTCGCAACCAACTCCAGAAACGCAATCAGGACCAACTCGTTCCAGAGAGTCAACTCAGGGCAGGCTCCAGCGTCGCTTCACCGTTTTCGGAACAAGATAGCAGCGTTAAAACCGCTTCGTTTACCAGCGAATCAAGGCTCACCCCGATCGCGCGGGGGCAGGCCGAACAGGAGTTCACCAAACTTCTCGGAAGTTGGCCCTCGGACTGGCGATATAAACAATCCGAACCCTCATGGGCTTGGTTGATCGCATCGAGGTTCCGCACGAGTTCGTACGCCAGAGCAGGTCAATTAAATAGAAGCGCGGAAAAAGAGTTCTGGCCCGCCTACTTCCCGCGACTCGGAGACTGGGCCGGAATCCATGAACAAGAACAGATCGTCGCCTCGCCACCCGAAGGGTCCCTGCCGGTCCCTAGAATCCCTTGGGTTCCTAACCGCCCTCACCTCGATGGCATCGCTGAACCCGAGTTCTGGAGCGCAGCAATCAACCTTCGACTCTCAACGGCATGGGCCGACGAAACCAACACATCGAGTATTCGTCTATGCCGCGACAGCGAATTTCTTTTTATCCACATGAGCTTGCCTCGAAATCGCACTTCGGAACTCGCTGCGGATACCGCAACTGTTAAGAAAGGGAACAGGTCCAAGGATCCCAAAGGCAAGAGGGATTCACTTGATCCACTGCTTGATCATGTTCGGTTGCGAATCGATATCGACCGAGACTATGCAACTTGGTTTGAATTCGGCTGGGATATCCAAGGTGGGCTGTGGGACCGATGCAACGACATTCCAGTCTGGGATCCACAGTGGTATCTGGTCTTGCACTCCACCGAGCAGAATTGGAACGCAGAAGTCGCGATTCCCATCGCTGAATTGATACCCGATTCGACCGTTCCTTGGGAAAAACTACCTTGGGCATTAAGCGTGCAGCGCGAAAGACCATCGCTCAGCACTGAATTTCTCGTCGCCGGTGACAACGATCGTTGGGCACACGACCAATGGTTGATCATTAATCCAGCGCAACCATGACGATCAAGCTTGGTATATGGTGTGATTACGGCGTGACTTTGGAACCTACCGAAGGGATCGGGGTGTTCGTCGCAAATCTTGTTCATGGTCTTGTCGAGCAGCCTGCGATCTCCAAAATCGTTTTGGTGTCGAAAGAAAAGCAAGAGCATTTGCTCGATCCCTTGCAACAACTCGCCCCGGATCGGATCGAGATTATCGGAAACGTCAAGCCGCCGTTGTACCTGCGGAAACCCCTGAAAATACTTCGTCAAGCAGATCGCCAATCGATCGAGAAAACGGGCGTTGGAATATCCGGACGAGGCGTTCAAGGAGTCCTCTACCGATGGCTAGCCCATCAAGTCAACCGATCTAAATCGAGTTGGCTC
>JBJTAQ010000708.1:0-4992 GCA_046090945.1 Pirellula sp. | reverse complement strand
AAGGCTCAAGGGCACTGTCTCGTGATGACCGACAATGAAGTCTCCGAGAAGTCCAAGCATGGGATTGTGGAAGGTCATTTCGTTTATGTTTGCTGTCCTCCCTGTGTAAAGAAAATGACGGCTGCGCCAGAGAAATTTCTTGCCAAGCTTGACGATCTTTACGAAGCCTCGCTCAAGAAATAGTTCCATTCCACAAATAACCAGGGTCCAAAAATGACAAAAAGCAAATGTCTTCTTTTAAGTTTGGTTGCGAGTTCGGCTCTAGGCGTGCTGTTCCTCGCTGGATGCAAACCAACGAATCAACAGGACGTTTCGGTCGCTAAGAATTCTCAGAAAGATATGGCTCGAACAAGCCTAACTGCGAACAACAAGACATCCGAAGCGTCGCTGGCTTCGTCCGTGCCGGGAGATTCCGACGCCGAACACGGGCACAAAGCCGGTGCACATGGTGGAATCATGGTTTCGTTAGGGCGAGACAGTTACCATGTTGAAGCAGTTGTCGACTCTGAAGGGGCGATTCGACTATACACTCTTGGAAAGGACGAGAGTCGCGTCATCGATGTCGAGAGTCAAACGCTGAAGGGATTCGTGAAAGCGGACGGTGATGCGGATTCTAAAGCCATTGCCTTCGAGCCGACTCCGCAGGATGGCGATGGCAATGGAAAAACGTCGCTTTTCGTTGGCAAGTTGCCAAAGGAATTAGTCGGCCGAAAACTGGACGTGACCATTCCGAATATTCGAATTGATGGCGAACGATTCCGGCTTGGATTTGTCTCGGGTGAAGAGAGCCATGGAAATTCTCCCGATATGCCCGATAAGCTGGCGGATGATGCGGAGAGAGAACTCTATCTTACTCCCGGCGGACGATACACAGCGGCTGATATTACGGCTAACGGAAACGTAACAGCGTCCCAGAAGTTCAAGGGGATCAAGTCCGCACACGATATGAATCCAAAGCCTGGTGATCGAATCTGTCCCATCACAGAGACCAAGGCGAACCCGAACTTTACTTGGGTTATTGACGGCAAACCTTACCAGTTTTGCTGTCCACCCTGCGTTGACGAGTATCTCAAAACAGCCAAAGCTTCATCCGATGCGTTGCCTGAACCCGATTCGTTTGTGAAGTAGTTTGCGAGGTAAGTCGTGAGCATATTGAAGAGCGGTCTTTTGAGCATATTTTGGCTAACTACAAGTTCAATATGCTATGCCCACGAGGGTCATCAACCACTTCCGACAAAAGGAGTTCAAGTCGATACTCAGAACGGTTATGTGACGCTTTCTGGGCAAGCGCGAAGTGCGATTGGGCTTCTGTCAGAAGAGGTTGTTGTTGGCACTGTTGCTTCGAAAATGAACGTATATGCGGAATCCGTGACTCCTTGGCAGGCCAAAGCGTTTGGGTCAGCTCAGATAGCTGGACGCATTTCCAAGCTTCTCGTACGACCAGGAGATTTGGTTGAAAAGAATCAGGTAGTCGCCGAGATGAGTAGCAGAGAACTTGAGTTGGTACGACTTGATTTTCTCCAGGCAAAGAATGATTTAGCTTTAAACCTTCGCCTGTTGGAGATGACAAGACCTTCTGCGCAAGCGGGCGCAGTACCAATGCAGCGTCTTTTGGATATCGAGAATGGGGTAGAGCAAAGCCGAAATCGCTTGGAGGTATCGGAACTGCGAGCGCGCACGCTCGGAGTTTCACTTCAAAGTTCTCAACTCGATCCCTCGAGCGAACTGCTTTTCCCTCTTCGATCACCGATTGGCGGACGCATTCTCCACTCGGACTTAGCTGAAGGTAAGTACGTTGAAGCGTTCGAACATCTTTTTGAAATCGTGAATACCGACGAAGTTTGGGTACGCCTCCAATTACTTGAGAAGGACATATTCAACGTTAAAGTGGGCAATCGAGTAAGCGTCCATTTTCCGAGTTCATCCCTATCTGTAGAGGGAGTCATCGATCGAATGGACGCGGTTCTCGACTCAAAAACGCAAGTGATATCAGCATGGGTGACATTGAATCATCCTTCGGTCATTCCAGGGCTTGTAGGCTCGGCAACGATATACACCTCGGAGCAAGCGGACACGATTACAGTTCCGCAACGGGCTATACACAGCGACGGTCTACAAAACTATCTTTTTGTCGAGGAAGCATCGACTCGGTCGACCGCTGAGTATCGTAAGAAGACCGTGCGGCTTGGCAGTCGCAAACTGACAGATGGTCATATCTCCGAATCAATGGTTGAAGTGATTCAAGGGGAGATATTTCCCGGCGACCGAGTCGTTGTTAGAGGCGGCCACGAGCTATCGAGTTTATTCTTCCTTGGTGTGCTAAGACTCTCAGACCAAGAACAGCAACGCTTGGGAATCCGAACGGAGGCTGCTGCTTATCGCGAGGTATCAAAAACACTTCAACTTCCTGCGCTAGTTACCTTGCCTCCCGAAAATCGAAGTGTCCTTACGACGCAGTTGAACGGAACTGTTCAGTCCCATTCGCTAAGTCCCGGCCGGTCTGTGAAAGCAGGCGATGAACTAATGGAGATCACCTCACCTGAATTCTACAAGCTACAGCTTGACTTGATTAGCACATCGTTGGACGCAGACTTGTCCCGTCGTCGTGCCGATCGGCTGGAAAGCGTCAAGGGAGACGCGGTCTCGATGCGCTTGGTTTTGGAGACACGCGCACTAGCGGAGCAACTGGAGACACGTGCCCAAAGCCTGCGACGACAACTCGCCACGTTGAGTTTATCAGATAGCGAAATCGACTCCATCGTCAATCAACGACGGATACAAGACTACCTGCCAATTCGTGCCAATATCAGTGGGAGAATTGCCTCATCTGTGGTCACGCTCGGTGAAACCGTAACGGCCAATCAACCTCTTGTAGAAATCCAAGATTTGCGATCGTTTTGGATCGAGGCACAGGTGCCTTCGAGAGAGGTTGCTTCTATGTCCGTCGATGCAGTTGGAGTAGCATCCCTGCTCGCCGACTCAGAAGTAAGGCTTCCAGTCGTTCTTTCGCGAATTGGGCCAACGCTAAGCGAGTCCACAAGAACGCAGCGAATATGGTTCACTCCAAAAACTCCCCGCGTAGACGATTCCAATATCCCGCAATTTAGCTCCGGCGCGTTAATGACAGTCGGCCTGCCAGTAGGAACCAAGAGTTCGCGGTTAGCAATTCCTGCATCTGCAATTCTCCGTGATGGACTGCACCTTTTTAGCTTTGTTCGAAAGAACGACGGCAATATGGAGCGACGACGCGTAACTATTGGTCAGACCGATGGACAGTATACCGAGATTGTTTCTGGTATCGAAGCTGGTGAGTCGGTTGTAACCGTTGGTAGTCGAGAGCTGCAGACGGCCTTCGCATCTTTGAGGTAGTTCACTTGCTCGATACCATTATACGTTTTTCACTTCAAAACCGCGCCATCGTCGCGATTGCGTCTTTACTGGTGATGTTAGTTGGAGCATCACTACTTCAGACGATGCCAGTCGATGTTTTTCCCGATCTAAATCGCCCGACGGTCACGATTATGACCGAGGCACCGGGATTCGCGCCAGAAGAAGTGGAGGTGCTAGTAACTCGCCCCATCGAGTTGCTGCTAAATGGTGCGACGGGTGTAAAACGCGTTCGCTCTTCTTCAGCGATTGGTTTATCAATCATCTGGGTCGAATTCGAGTGGGGCACGGACATATTTATAGACCGTCAGATCGTCAACGAAAAGCTTCAACTAGCCCAGTCGAAACTACCACCTAACACGAATCCTACTCTTGCACCCATTTCGTCAATCATGGGCGAAATCATGCTGTTAGCATTGCGTAGCGATTTCAAACCAAACACACCGGATGAAGCCAATGCGAAAGCGATGGAACTTCGGACGATTGGCGAGTTCACGGTCCGAAATCGTCTACTAGCGGTTGAGGGCGTGTCTCAAGTCTCCGTAATGGGAGGAATTCTGAAGCAGTTCCAAGTGCTAACTTCCCCCTCGCGTCTAGCTGCTCGCAACGTGACATTGGCACAACTAACAGATGCAACGACGAAAGCCAACGTTCTCGCTGGCGGTGGTGTGATGAGCCGCGGTGAGAAAGAATCGTTGCTTCGAATTCAAGGGCAGTCTCTAACGCTGGACGAAGTAGCAGCGACTCCCATTCTCTGGCGCGATCAAGTGCCAATTCGCATCGGCGATGTGGCTGACGTGAGGCTCGGTGGGCCAGTTAAACGCGGCGATGCTTCCGCTGTAGTGAAGATCGAACCGGACGTGAACTTTGCGGTGAGTCATGACGCTACCTATACGCGCATGAACGATGGTTCGCACCTTTCTCCCAAGTCGTCAAGTCAACAGTCGCATTCCCATGCAAAGCCCTACCAAGAGTTGCGAGGCGGTACGGCGGTCATGCTGACGATACAGAAACAGCCAGAGGCTGACACGATCAAGCTTGATCACAGGATCAATGAGGTGCTCGTCTCGCTTCAAAAAGAATTGCCAGACGATATCAAAATTGAATCCGAGATATTTCGCCAAAGTCACTTCATTGAAGCAGCGGTCGACAACGTCAGCGAAGCGGTACGCGACGGTGCGATTTGGGTCGTAGTGATTCTGTTCCTTTTGATGGGCAACTTTCGCACTAGCATCAGCTCACTAACGTCTATGCCGCTATCGATCCTATTGACAGTAATCGTTTTCTATATGTTTGGAATCACGATCAACACGATGACTTTGGGGGGGATTGCCGTTGCGATTGGCGACCTAGTGGATGACTCAATCGTTGATGTTGAGAACATTTACCGACGATTGCGTGAGAATAAGCAGTTACCTTCAGATTCTCAGAAACCGGCTCTAGAAGTTATCTTCTTGGCTTCCAGTGAAGTCCGTAACTCCATTGTTTATGCGACGCTAATTGTGGTTCTGGTAGTATTGCCGTTGTTTATGATGGCAGGCATCGAAGGACGATTGTTCGCTCCTCTTGGGGTCGCTTACATCGTGGCATTACTCTGCTCTTTGG
>JBJTAQ010000707.1:0-1208 GCA_046090945.1 Pirellula sp. | reverse complement strand
CGAGTTCGCTTATACCGCTAAATCAAGCACTGGAGAAAAGCTCTCCGGGATGATCGCGGCAGCTTCGCGCGCCGAGGCATTGCAGAAGTTGCGAGCTCAGTCGATGTATCCGATGAGTGTGCAGGACGCCAAGCCGGCTGGGAAATCGTTCACGATTTCGCTACCGGTTCGGGTCAAAAAGGAGCAGGTCGCGGACTTCTGCGCCCAGCTCGCCGACTTGCTTTCCAACGGCGTGCCGATGCTCGAATCGCTCAAGATCTTGGGTGAGGCGACTGAGAATCCCAAGTTGCAGGCAACATGCATTGCGATCCACGACGCGGTTTCTCAAGGCGACACGCTCGATGTAGCGATGGGCAAGCATCCGGCGATATTCTCGGAACTAACGCTCAGTATGGTGCGAGCTGGCCAAGAGGGAGCGTTTCTCGAAGAGTCGCTCCAGCGCACCTCGCACTTTCTGCGCAAGCAGGACGAGATGCGGAGCAAGATCATCGGCGCGTTGACTTATCCGATGATCCTGGGAGTCGTCGGCACGATCATCGTGGCTGCGATGGTTGTCTTTCTGGTTCCGAAATTCCAACCGTTCTTTGATCGGCTCGAGCAAAACGGGACCGGGTTGCCCCTGATCACTCTGGTTCTGCTCGGCGCAAGCAAGGTGCTCATGAACTACGGGCTGCTCGTCATCCTCGCGATCGCGGGGCTTGTATTTGGCTTCCTGCGTTGGACAAAAACCGAATCCGGTCGAAGAATGATCGACAAGGTTAAGCTCAAGACACCGATCGTTGGCGATATCTTCCACGATGCGGCCGTCTCGAGAGCTTGTCGCGTCCTAGGTACGATGCTCAAGAACGGAGTCCCACTGTTACGCTCTTTGCGTATTAGTAGCGAGTCGACTGGAAACGTGCTGCTCGCTGAAGCCATGCTCAAGTCCGCAGACAACGTAACGGCGGGCGATACGCTATCGAAGCCGCTTGCGGCAAGCGGATTGATACCACCTCAGGTGATGGCCATGATTCGGATCGCTGAGGAATCCAACACTCTCGATGAAGTGCTCGTCAAGATCTCGGATCGGATCGACGGGCGGATCGAGCGTAAACTTGAAGTGCTCGTTCGGATGATCGAGCCGATGATGCTGATTTTCATCGGTGGCATGGTGATGTTCGTCATTGTAGGCGTGCTGCTACCTGTCTTTGATTTGAACTCATCGATTG
>JBJTAQ010000706.1:0-4002 GCA_046090945.1 Pirellula sp. | reverse complement strand
CCTCAAAGAGCGGCTGTACAAGGATCTTGAACACGGATTTGATGCCGTGCTGCATTTGGGTCAATCCCCTGGTTCCTCCTCGATCCACCTTGAAACCATCGCAGTCAATATCGCTGGAGTAACCTACAACGGTGGACGGTTGTGGGGACCGCTTGTCGAGGGTGCTCCGACCGCTTACCAAACCACTTTGCCAATTGACCAAATCCGGGATGAGTTGATCAAAGAGCGGATACCAACTGCGATCACCTACCATGCCGGAACTTATCTTTGCAATGCCGTGTTCTACCTGACCCAGCACTGGCATGCCGCACGCCAAAAAACCTGCCAGATCGGCTTCACTCACTTTCCCTTGATGACCGATCAAGTCGTCGAGAACCGTCGCGAGATGCCGTCGCTGACCAAACTGGAACTCGCCAAAGCGATCGCTATCATGCTGGGAGTTCTGCGCAACCGCAGCCTTACACCTCAAGCGGCCCTATTGGCCTAATCAACTACTTGGACACCCCTAGAAATACAAATCCATGGACCAATCCAGGATCGAAGAGCTTTACCGCCTTTTCCAATCTGGCGAACTTTCCAGCCTTGAACTAGGGCAAAAGATTCTTGCAGCATCGATCCCCTCCGACGGCAACTTGACGCCAGATCTGGATCGACTCAAACGAACCGGCTATCCCGAGGTAGTCTACGGGCAGGGCAAGTCTACCGAAGCGATCCAGAGGGTGACCACTCGATTGCTCGAAACCACTTCAGAGATCCTCATCACTCGCATCTTGCCCGAACAAGTTCGAGTATTAACCGATGTTTTCCAGTATACGCGATGGAATCATCTGGCTCGAACGCTTCGAGTTAGCAATCTACAAACTCCCCTAGGCCCTGACCTTGTGCAAAGCGACAAGCAAGTTGCCGTAGTCACTGCTGGAACCACCGACGAAGCAGTGGCGCAAGAGGCCCGTGAAACTTTGGCTTGGATGGGGGTCGCTTCGGAGTTGATCCAAGACGTAGGTGTTGCAGGTCCCTATCGGCTCTTATCAAGGGTCCCGGACTTGCGCCGTTGCAGCGTTGTGATTTGCGTCGCGGGCATGGAAGCCGCTCTCCCAAGCGCTTTAGCTGGTCATGTCGCTTGTCCAGTGATTGCAGTACCAACGAGTGTGGGTTACGGTGCGAATCTCGGAGGGATTGCGGCATTGCTCAGCATGCTCAATAGCTGTGCGGCTAACGTCAGTGTGGTCAATATCGACGCAGGCTTCAAAGGTGGCTACATCGCAGGCTTAATCGCGAAGGCAACCTAGTTTTTGCTGTAAATCACGGCGTTATGAGTCGCCCGACCAACGGCGATTAATTCAGGCTTGCCATCCCCATCAAGGTCTGCTCCCACCATATCCTCAACGGCAACTTGCCCCGGTTCCACCAACGTCCTTTTCCATGTTCCATCGGATTGACGATCGTAAATCCGAACACCGCAGCGGTGCGGCGCAGCATCGTCACGTACTCCGATCGCAAGCTCATCCTCGGTATCGGCGTCGAGATTGATGGCGACCACAGCATGCCCCCACTTGAGCTGATCGTCGATCACCAACCGTGGCCAAATTCCATCGGCTTGGTTTCGTTCTTCGGGCTCTTCGTACACCACCACTTGATTGCCGTGCCATGGTTCAATCGTAGCTGCGAACCGACGGCCCGAGGCGAGCTTACCGAGCCGCACCTCGCTCGAACCTTTATTAGGAGCATCTCCCTCAAACCCCGCTCCAATCCGCTTCAATAAAACAGATTGATCAGCCTGCGATCGCGTCAAAATGTGCACCCCTTGGAAACTCGCCGTGATCAAGTCAGATCCTGGTCCCTGCCTCTTAACTCCGTCAAAATTATGCATGACATACAACGGAACCTGGATCGGGTGATTGACCCAAGCATCCTTGCGGGGATCTTGGCCAGGCAAGAACGCCGAGAGCCGTACGGGCACGTCCTCGAATTTAGGCCCTGTCGACTTCGGGCCTTTGAGCGGCGCGACGATCAACTCAAGCTTGCCATCGCCATCCCAATCAAGCCAATGCATCCGATGGACTGTTGGCTCAGGCGAAAGGATGGAATGGTAAACCCATGGGGACCTTGGGTCTTCCGGTGATTCAAGCCAACCGACCGCGCCACCTGATTGTGTATTGTTCGGTTGCCAATCGGTTCCGATGGCCAAGTCGATATCGCCATCGCGGTCGATGTCGGCAGGGGCGAAGCATACATTGTCTGCCTCATTCGCGGGCGTCTGAAAGATCGTGTGGACCCTCCATGTGGGGTTCTCAAGCCATACAATCCGCTTGCTATCGACAATCGCGATGTCGAGTTTTCCATCACGGCTCAGATCGATTGCCCGAACCGCGTATCCAACCCCAAGCTCAACCGGCAGGACTCTAGACGTCCATTCATCTCCGACAGTATTTTGCCCAAAAGCAGGATCGACGGAATTAGCCGATACCGCCGACAACCAGACTGCCGCAAAGATGCCTCGGATTTCTCTTGCGATCATGATGGCTTGGTTACTTTCATCAAGAAACTCGGATTGGAAGTCTCAAAGCGATGCTTTTCAAGTTGATAAGTGCCTTTGGAGATTTGGATCATCCAAAGCTCGGGCTCGAGCCCCAGTTGCTGCATCAGATACTGCTGCAACTCGGAAACATTCTCGATACTCATCATGTTGACGACCAGCGTCCCTCCTGGCTGAAGCCTGGACCAGCAAGCTTGCACAAGCGACGCTACGGCACGGCCCGTACCGCCAACGAAAATGGCATGCGGATCGGGCAGTTGCTCCCAAGCTTTGGGGGCCTCACCAAGCACACCGACAAGATTCTCAACCCCAAAATGCTTGGCATTCTCTAGCATGAGTCCATAGTCTTCAGGATCCATCTCAATCGCATAAACTCTGCCAGCAACAGCTATCTGCGCGGCCTCAATCGCCACCGAGCCACTGCCAGCTCCAATGTCCCAGACGATCGAATTGGGCTGCAGATTCATTTCGCCAAGAGCGATCGATCGAACCTCCGAGGTGGTCAAAAGTCCTCGTTTGGGTCGACTCTGCTTGAAAAACTCATCGGGGTTACCAAACAGTCTTCGATTCTTGGAGAGAACCTGCTGATCCGGTGTTCCGTTGTGCCGAACCAGAATCAGAACATTCAATGGAGCGAACTTTTGCTGCACAAGATCTCTCAGTTCCATTTTGGTCACCCGCTCATCAGGTGCCCCGAGGTTCTCGCATACATAGGCTGTGAAGTAATGGATTCCCTTACCAATAAGCATCTCCGCGATGCGTGCCGGAGGAACTGATTCGGAGGTGAACAAGCCGGCCTTTTCCGACAACCGCACTTTCTCGATAATCCTCTCAGGTGCTTGGTTCGCAGTGTTCGCTAAGTAGGCTTCATCCCAACTCTCTTTGACTCTGGCAAAGGCCAACTGCATGGAACTGACGTGGGGGATAACCTCGAAATTGTCTTTGCCAAGTCGTTCGCAAAGAAATCTTGCGGTGCCATAGAAAAGAGGATCACCGCTGGTTAGCACCACCGACCCAAAGGGCGCAGAATCCAATTCGGCTGCCAACCGGTCAAGATCCGCTCCAAGGATCTGCCTGGGAACGGAAACATCGGAGAATCGCTCAAGCAGGTTCGCACTTCCATAGAGCTTGCTCGCCCTTGAAATTACCTCCCTAGCTTGTTGACTTAATCCGGGCGAACCATCATCACCCACACCTACGATCGTGATTTTGGAAGGAATCATGAGGAGCGACTCTTAGGATTCCGGTTGCATGTTCATCATGCGATATCGCAAAAAGGCGTCGAGGAAACCTTGGATGTCCCCCCCCAAAACTGCATGGAAATTTCCCATTTGGAATCCGGTTCGCGAATCCTTAACACGCTGGTCCGGATGCAAAAAGTAGTTTCGGATTTGCGAGCCAAATCCGGTGATCGATTTGCTCTGGTATTTTGCTAGTTGCTGTGCCTCGCGTCTCTCCTCCTCGAT
>JBJTAQ010000705.1:0-2393 GCA_046090945.1 Pirellula sp. | reverse complement strand
GTCTGGCCTCCGCGAACACCTCCGCCGGCCATCCACATGCTAAAACCGTTGGAATTATGATCGCGACCATCTCCTTTCTCGCTCATTGGAGTGCGACCGAATTCACCGCCCCAGATGACCAAGGTCGAGTCGAGCAGCCCGCGTTGCTTTAGATCGGTCAGCAACCCGGCGATGGGTTTGTCCGAGGCGCGGCAGAGAGTTGAATGGTTCTTTTCGATTCCCGAGTGCGCGTCCCAGCGACTCCCTGAGCCATGGTACAACTGTACGAAACGGACCCCTCGTTCGACGAGTCGCCTTGCCAGAAGGCAGTTTCGACCGAAGACGCTCGTCTCCTTTTCGTCGATTCCATAGAGTTGCAAGGTCGAGTGGGATTCTTGGCCGAGATCGACTGCCTCGGGGGCCTCGGCTTGCATCCTATAAGCAAGTTCGTATGAGCGTATACGAGCATCGAGTTCGGTGTCGATCGAACGGTCGGCTTGATGCTTGCGATTGAGCGCATCGATTAGCTTTCTTTTGTTACTCTGTCTGCCCGCGGCGATGGTATCCGGAGGGGAGAGGAATCGGATCGGATCTCCACCGGAATGCAACGCAGTCCCTTGGTAAGTTGCCGGCATGAAGCCGGCGCTCCAGTTGCGAGGACCGTTGATCACCTTACCGTCGTCGTCCTCGATCA
This sequence comes from Pirellula sp., assembly GCA_046090945.1. Taxonomy (GTDB): domain Bacteria; phylum Planctomycetota; class Planctomycetia; order Pirellulales; family Pirellulaceae; genus JBKCUI01. The sequence continues at coordinate 1,720 of JBJTAQ010000705.1, read as the reverse complement.
CGACGAATGCGGGTAGAGACTCATTCTCGGTACCCAGTCCATAGGTGACCCAGGAGCCCAAGCTTGGTCGCCCACCCAAGGTCGAACCGGTGTTCATCTGACAGACACCGTTGGAATGGTTTAATCCATTACCCCAGCAGGAGCGGATGATGGCCAAGTCGTCGGCATGCTGGGCCGTGTGCGGTAGCCAGTCGGAGACCCAAGCTCCAGATTGACCGTATTGCTTCCAGGTTCGTTTGCTGGGCATGAGCGGGGCGTTGTATTCCCCCATTGGGGTGATGATCGGTTTGAAACTTGCCGGAAGCGGTTGTCCTGCGAGTTCCTCAAGGCGTGGTTTAGGGTCCAGTAGATCGATATGGCTAGGACCACCTTCCATGAACAGGAAAATAATGCTCTTGGCTTTGGCTGGGTGATGAGTTTGTTTACCGGAGTCAGACTCCAGGGAGGCAGGCGTTCCGAGCAACCGGCCTGTGCCGAGCATGGCTTGGAGTGCAAGCAATCCGAAGCCAAAGCCGGCATTTTCAAGCATGCTGCGTCGCGTGCGAGGATACTTGATGTCCATAACTAGACCTTTTGCTGGGATATGTGCTGGGATAATGGCGGAATATGGCGAAGGAGTTTATGGTATTCGGAATGGAATCCGGACGGCAATTACTCGATGTAAAGAAACTCGCTTGTGTTCCAAAGTGACTGGCAAGCGTCGGTCCAAACCCCGAGCGAATCGGAATTGCTCTGGGCATCGACCAAGTCCTCGATCCAAAGGTATTCACTTTCGCTCGGTTCGCGAAGAAGTGTCTGGCGAAACATCGCTTGGATTCTATCCCGTGGCGAATCGTGCTGAGCGATCAGTTTCCTGGCATAAGCCTCCGATTTGCGAATCATCCAAGGAGAGTTTATCAAGAATAGAGACTGCAGCGAGGTCGTTGTCGTATTCCGTTTGGCTACTGAAACGCTTCCATCGGGTGCATCGAAGGTGGCCAATAGTGTATTTGGACTGTTGCGCATCATGCGCTGATAGATACTTCTGCGATTGGAATCTCCGGTATCTGATGGTCCACCAATTCGTTGGTCTAGGGAGCCTGAGACCAGCAGGATTGAGTCGCGAATCTGTTCGGCATCGAGACGTCGAGGAGAGTATCTCCACAGCAATCGATTCTCGGGGTCGACTGCGATCCCTTGGGATCGTTGCTCGGGGTAACTGCTCTGCTTGTAGGCTTCCGAGGTGACGATGAGCCGATGCAACGCCTTGAGTCGCCCGTCTTGCTGAGTGACATACTGAGCTAGATAGTCAAGCAGTTCCGGATGCGTTGGGGGTTCTCCCAGACGCCCAAAATCACTCGCGTTAGCGACCAAACCCCGACCGAAATGATGCTGCCAGATTCGATTGACGATGACTCGCCAAGTCATTGGATTGGATTTGTCACCGATCCATTTTGCAAGTGCCAATCGTCGGCCGGTCGATGATGCCCCACCAAGGTTGCTCGGGCTATTGAAAGCAACTGGCAGCCTATCGGCAATCACGGCAGGTGCGCTGGGTTCAATCTGGCCGGAAGCCGGTTTTCCTGGAATGAAGACCTTCGGTGCATCGGGTCCGATATCGCGCACGGTCATCGCGATTTCAGGTTCCTTGGGCATCCCTCTCTTTAGTTCAGCGTAAGGCTTCTTGAGTGTTTGCCAGCGTGCGAGCGACTCACCCTGGAGCTTCTTTGCGTAATCGACT
>JBJTAQ010000704.1:0-3757 GCA_046090945.1 Pirellula sp. | reverse complement strand
TCCAGAGTTGGACCCCGGTTTTTAGCTCAAGGGCTACTACCCGACCGTCATCCGAAAGAATGAAAGCATGTTTGTCGTCGCATACCGGTGTTTGGCTTGTCGGCATCGCAAGATTGACTCGCCAAAGGTACGAACCGGTTCGAGCGGTCGATGCGTGAATGACGGTTCCGTGACCGGTGGTAAAGAGAAACCCTTGGTTTGTCGCGATAGGCTTGCTGTCCATGGGTTCATCGACATTGATCTTGGACCAGAGCTTTGGGACGTTCTCGTTGCGGACCAGATACATAGCGTTCTGAGAACTCCAAGCCATATAATCGCGATCCGCAGAAATTGCCAAGCCGCGTCGATTCTCTGCACCGGCTCGGAGGATCACCGGCGCAATAATCGGATTTTCAACGTTGTATCCCACTAAACGACCTTGGCTCGATGGAACGATGATTCGCTTTTCAAGCGAAGCCGCCGAGCCGGCGGGGGTGAATGCTAGGCGACCTGTGTTGACCATGTTACCGGTCTGTAAGTCCATTGCGTAGAAAGCGTTCCCATTCACAACGGTCACGAAATCGTCTGAAACACCCGGACCGTAGAGGGGCAAGTCTGCTCGGGGAACCGAGTTCTGCCAAAGCAACTCACCCGTTTCGCCTTCGATCGCCGTTACCACGCCGTTGCTGGCTAATCCAATCACGTAGGTCAACGGCTGGCTGACCACCTTGACGCTGGCTTTCTTACCCAACACGGCGTAGGTATTTACCAGCTTGTCGGCCTGAGCCTTGGCACCCTCGAGTCCCAAGAGCGGAACAGAGCCTCCGGACTTGCCCTCTAAAATCCGCTTGTCGAGTGTCTCTCGATCAACCCGGCGGGCATCGATCCTTTCGATCAAGCGATTGCCGACAAAGACATCGACATACTCGCGGCGATCGCTGGTGTGGGGCCAGACGACTAAACTGTCGGCGCCTTGGGCCAGCCCTGCCCCGCCAATGCTATTTTCCCACATCAATTCCAGGCCCAGCGGGGCTACGGCTCGCTCGTTGAGCTGGGCGTTGGACAATCCAGCGAAAACCGATGCTGCCAGCACCAAGGACAAAATCAACGTTTTGGACATTCGGTAGGACATACTCGAGCTCGCCAAGCGACGAAAGTTAGGATTGGATAGATTCGTATCATCGTACTCGGTTGGAGCCAAAATGCGAGTTTTTTCACTTCGGCAGGATCTTAACGCCTGAGGGAGTCAATTATTCGGGAAATTCGTGACTTGCTGGCTGCCTTTGCCGGTGGGTAAGTCGTATCGCCAGGATCCTAGAAAACTCCATGCAATCGGCAATCCCAAGCTGTCGAAAACCCCGAAGCCTGCGTAATTGGCAATAAAAGCAGAAAAATCCAAACTTATCGGCAGAAAATTTGACGCTTGGACCGAGCCTGTTTACGATCTACAGACGGAATTTGCAGACTTCTAATGGGAGCTCGGGAATCGAGGTAGTTCATGGCACGCGATCGCAATTTGTATGTTTGGCAGGCCTACGTCGTCGTCATGTCCTTCGTCAGTCTCCTGTGCATAGGAGCCTTGTGCTACGTCATCTTCCAGTCGGGCACCAACTATAAAACGGTGCAAGCCGCGCAGGAACAGGCCAAGGTGGCCGAGGACAAGCATCGCGAAGAGGTCCGAAAGTCGCAATTGCTCGAGATGGTCCTCGGCGCAAAACCGTCGAGTCAGGCTGAGTTCGATCAACTCTCCCAGTCCTTCACTAGCAACCCCGAGATCAACGAGATTCAGAAAAAGTACATCGCCGACATGGGACTCTTGGGCCCAAACGTCACGGATAAAAACTATCGCAAGCTCGTTGAAACCTTGATGCAAACGGTTCGCGAGCGAAATCTTCAGGTCGATGCGCAGGCCAAGCGGGAAGAGGACCTCAAGGCCAAATATGACGCAACGATCAAACAGGAAACCGAGGCCAGAGAAGCCGAGCGCAAGCGTGCCAACGAACTGGCTCAGCAACTCGAACAAACCCAAGTGGCTTACGCTCAGAAAGAAAAAGAGCGTCAGGATGAAATCACGAAGATTCAACAAGAGCGACAGCGATTGGCTCAACAATCCGAAACGGAAAAGAGAACTTATCTAGGCGAGATTGACAAGCTGACCAAGAAGCGCGATGAGTTGGCCAAGCAAAATGAACTCCTCGGCAAGCAACTTGAAGAGATCAAGGGCGAAGACTTTCAATACGTTCAGGGCAAAATCACCGAGGTCACCGAAGGTGGTCAAACGGTTTATTTGAATCTTGGTCGAGCCGATGGCCTACGCCCTGGAGTTCGGTTCGCCGTCCTGGATGATGATACATCCAAAGTTGCCGATGTTACCCCCAAAGCCCGAATCGAGGTGGTTGAAGTCAATCAGCAAACCGATCACCTGTCGCGAGCTAGAGTCCTAGCCGATCGAAATCCCAAGACCATTCTCCGTGGAGACCGGATCTACTCGCCAGCTTGGCAGCCGGGTCGCAAGGTATATTTCGGGTTGGTCGGGAAACTTGATATCAATGGTGATGGACGCGACGACCGCGATACGGTCAAAGCGCTCATCGCTCAAAACGGCGGTGAGGTTTCTGTCGATCTGCGGCCAGATGGTCGAATGGAAGGCAATTTGAGTGTCAACACTCGATGGTTGGTCGTTGGTGACGAGTTCAAGGTCCTTGGTGGAACCCTGGATGCGGCAACCGAAGTCATGGGTAAGCGGCGAGCTGAACTTGAACAGCAAGCCAAGTCCATGGGTGTCAGCCGCATCAATTTGGATAAACTCATGGGGCTTTTAAGGGGCTCGAACGACGAAGACATCGTACCGTTGGGGAATGCAACCCGCGCCGAGGATTTCAAGCGTCGCGAAGCGCCCCCTCCACCTAGCCGTGGCCGTGTTTCTGGGTTGTTCCAATCACTTGATGGCCAAGCCGCACCGAAGTAATCGCGATTCCTGTCCGCTCGCTTCTGTCACCATCCGCGATGCTTGGTCAATTGCTTGATATTCAGACCCCTGACGGGATCAAGCTTCATGGGTTCCTCTTGGGCTCAAACCCAGATCGCGAATGGATTTGGATCATCGTTCACGGCGTCAACGGAAACTTCTACTCAAGCACGCTGCTGGGGGAACTTGGCCAATCCCTGCTGAGGCTTGGGGCTGATGCATTGCTGATCAATACCCGAGGTCATGATCTTGCGACGTTCGGATCTGCTGACTACCCAGCGCGAATGGGGTCGATGTTCGAGACGATCGCCGACGGTCGAATTGACATCGACGCTTGGATTCGATTCTGCAAGCAGGAAGGTTACAAGAATATCGGTTGCATCGCGCACTCGCTCGGTGCTGTGAAGGTTTCTTTTGCTCTATCGCAAAGCGTGGATCCTGAGACCCCTTCGGAATACTCGAAGATCGATCTGGATCGTTTTGTCGCATTGTCGCCACCGAGGCTCAACACCAAACTGCTGCTCAACGACCCCACAAAGCGAGATGTCTTCGAACAGCACTTGCAGGAGGCAAAACGGTGGTGCGACCAAGGCTTTCCGCACCACATCATGAGGATCCGATTTCCGCTAGCCAACTGGGTTTCGGCAGAGACTTTTCTCGATAAATACGGAAGCGGCGATCGATACGATTACTTCGCCTACTGGTCTGGTATTACGGTGCCGACATTTTGGATTTTTGGGGAGCAGGAGGTCCGGCACGGTTCGGTGAATTTTCGAGATGTGGATCAGCAACTCGAACTGGCGATCCGCG
>JBJTAQ010000703.1:0-8240 GCA_046090945.1 Pirellula sp. | reverse complement strand
TATCAAAGTTTAGTTGCACTGGCTTGGCGATGTCCGGAAACTTGGTCTCGTCAGCAAAAAGTTCGATTTTGAAGCCATCCGGGACCTGGGTTTGAGCGATGAATTCCTCTGGACTCAAATAGCGAAGCGATTCGGCTTCGGAGTACTTTTGCCTTGGGTCGCCAAAGCGTGTTTGAGGGACGAACAAATCCCCGGTTTTGTCATCGATTGGTGCCGTAGGTACCGCCTTCCCTTGGGCGATATCCCAACAGTATTGATCTCGCACCTGCGCCATACGACGGATCTTGGCGTACTCGAGCGGAAAGGTCTCTTTATCCCAAGTTCGTCGGCCACCGTAGACGTACCATCCGTTGAGCATCCGGTAGTCTTGGAGATGCACCCAGCTTTTATCGTTGATCGCAGATCGAAGCTTCTCGAATCGGCTGGTTTCTAAAAGATTCTTTTCTTGCGAAAGTTTCGATAGATCGATATTGAAGAGTTGCTGGGTGATTAGTTTGGAGACTGCTGCATCGCCTGTTTCACTCAGGTGGCAGCCGTTGATCGTGTACTGCAAGCCGGGTTGTGCGGCGAATTGCTGTCGTGTAGGAGTAAACAGGTCGACGAACGCCAAATTTCGGTCCCGGGCGACTTGGGCGACCGCCGCCGTATAGGCCTCTAAGCGTGTGTTCTCAGAGTCACCTTTGGGCAGGAATCGCGAATCGGCCGATTCAAAGGCGATCGGGGAGATCAGGACAAAGCGTGGCGTTGTTGAGGCGGCGTTGCGGGGATACTGGTTGGCGATCTGGTCGAGGTACTGATTGTATTGCTTCCTGAACTCCTCGATCGATTCGAGACCCGAGTACGATTCGTTGAAGCCAAAGAAGCAAAGATAGGTGTCGGCGGAGAAGACTTTCATCGGATCGTCGATAGCCGTGTAATCTGCAGACCGCTGCTGGTTGTTGACCGCTTCTGCCGGTCGAGCAAAATTCCGAACGACTAGATTGCGATCGGGATGAAGCAGATGGAGGTAGGTTTCGAAATGTCCAAAGAGGTTCATCCGTTCTGCGAGCGAGTTACCGACGAGGGCGATTCTTTCACCTTGGACGAACTGCAGTGGAACCGAGCTAGGGGGCAACTCTGGGCGATCCTGGGCAAGGGATCGGGTTGGCAAGGCCAAGCACAACAGGGCTAACATGACGACTAGGACGCGCTGAAAAAACGTATCGCTTGGCATCGGTTGGATCATCTCCCAAGGGGAATTCGAGGAGGGTGTACTGGAAGGGAATTGTATGATAATTCCCAACGTGTTTTTTTACTACGATCGTAGAGAATCCCCAGGATTAGAAACTCGGGGTTTATGCCGAAAAACGTGATTCTCATGAACCATCAGATGCGGTGATTCCCACGCGACGAAAGCCCCTTGAGCAAGGGGGTTGTGTTACACTTGGCAGCCTAAGTTTGCAAGGAATTTTTCATACAGGACCAACACCATGCGATGGACGATCGCTTGCTTGCTCTTGGGTTGTTTTCAGATCTTCAATGCCAGTGGTATTCTAGGTATGGACATAGCGGCTGGCACGCAGCCCAAACCGAATATTATCGTCATCTTTTGCGATGATCTAGGATGGGGGGATTTGGGGTGTTTTGGCAATCCAGTCATCCGAACACCCAATTTAGACAGGATGGCCGCCGAAGGGCAGAAGTGGACTCAGTTCTACGTGGCTGCACCTGTGTGCACGCCGAGCCGTGCTGCGCTGATGACAGGACGATATCCGATCCGAAACGGGATGACCAGCGACAAGCGGGCAGTTCTTTTTCCCGAATCTGGAGGTGGACTTCCATCTACGGAGATCACTCTGGCCGAGATGCTCAAACAGGTCGGTTATGCCACCGGGGCGATCGGCAAATGGCATCTGGGTCATTTGCCTGAGTTCCTACCGACCTCCCAAGGATTCGACAGCTACTATGGGATTCCCTATTCGAACGACATGGACAAGACCGGAGGTCCGGGCTATTTGGCAGAGGTGCGCAAGTCCTCCGACTATTATCCCCAAATCGAGCATTACAACGTCCCTCTCATGCGCAACACGGAGATCATTGAAAGACCGGCGGATCAGAACACACTGACCAAGCGATACACTCAAGAGGCTGTACGTTTCATCGAGGACCACACTGGGGAGCCATTCTTTTTGTATCTAGCGCATTCGATGCCCCACATACCGCTGTTTGTATCCGATGGGCATCGTGGACACTCCACGCGCGGTCTGTATGGGGATGTTGTCGAGGAGCTCGACACGAGTGTGGGTATGATCTTCGATACACTTCGCGAGTTAAAAATCGACGGCAATACGCTGGTTATTTTTTCCTCTGACAATGGACCTTGGCTGTCCTTTGAGACCCATGGGGGCTCTGCAGGGCCGCTCCGAGCTGGCAAAGGCACCACCTTTGAAGGTGGAATGCGGGTGCCGACGATTTTTTGGTGGCCTGGTAGGATTCAGCCCGAGACCGTGCAGGAATTAGGCTCGACGCTCGATTTCATGGCTACATTCGCTGCGATTGCAGGAGGAACAGTACCGGTGGATCGCAAGCTCGATAGCTACGACTTGTCGCCTGTCTTGTTCAATTCCCAACCCAGTCCGCGAGAAGAGATGTTTTACTGGACCAATGCTCAGTTGCATGCGGTTCGCCATGGACCATGGAAACTGCATGTCAAGATGCGAGAGCCGATCAACTACGGCAAAGAGGTCGTGCTTGCCAAGCCCGAGTTGTATCATCTGGAACAAGATATATCCGAGAAATTCAACTTGGCAGAAAAACACCAAGAGTCCGTTGAGATTCTGATGGAGTTCATCCAAAAGCATCTTGCGGACATTGAGCCCCATCAGGACATGCTTGCGATTCCGATCTCCAAGTGATCGCTCGATTACTAAGTTAAGACCAACACCGCGCTAAAACCAACACCGCGCGAAGATTTACACCGCTACGGGGGCTTCGATGGCTGGATGAGGGTCGTAGTTTTCGAGCTTTAAGTCTCCCCAGTTGTAATCCAATACGCTTGGCTTGGTATTTAGAACCTTGAGAGTCGGAAATGGCCGGGTTTGGCGAGAGAGCTGAAGTTGGCATTGCTCGACATGATTGTCGTAGATGTGCGCATCGCCGAGCGAATGGATGAATTCACCAGGCTCTAATCCGGTTGAGCGAGCAAGCAAGATTGTCAGCAGTGAGTAGGAAGCGATGTTGTAGGGAACACCCAAGAACATGTCCGCGCTGCGCTGATAGAGTTGGCAGCTAAGTCGTCCTTTGGATACGTAGAATTGAAACAGGGTGTGGCATGGCGGCAGCTTCATTTTGTCAATGTCTGCCACGTTCCAAGCGCTGACGATCAAACGCCTCGAATCTGGATTGCTCTGAATCAAGTTCTGCACTTGGGTGATCTGATCCACTGTCCTGCCATCGGGACACTCCCAAGACCGCCACTGCTTGCCATACACGGGACCGAGCTCTCCGGTAGCCTTGTCGGCCCACTCGTCCCATATCGTCACCTTGTTCTCATGCAGGTACTTGAGGTTCGTTTCACCGCGCAAGAACCAAAACAGTTCGATCGCGATGAACTTGAACGAAAGTTTTTTGGTGGTTAGAAGCGGGAACGAATCGGCCAGAGAGAAGCGCATCTGGGCGCCAAAGATACTGCGAGTCCCAGTACCGGTTCGGTCTGATTTAGGATCTCCGTGATCGAAGATGTGTTGCAAAAGATCGAGATACTGCTGTTCCATTTTGTGGCTTCATCGAGATAGGTCGATCGGGCAGATCAAGCTGGTTTTCGGTAAGCCAGCGTCCAATGCCGATCGCTGGTCATTTGGACACACGATGCATCGATCCCCAGGGGGGTAAGTATTTTAACAAGTTCGTCGAGAGTCAGTGCCGCTTGGAGGCTTTGGCGAAAAAGCTGCTGAGAGCGTGGGTTTTCATGACCAGCATGAAGTTCGACCAGGCGCTCGACCTGTTGGTTGCTCTCGGGACGAGCCAAATCGCGAATGAATAGGACGCCTGATGGCCGGAGGACTCGCAACGACTCGGCAAAAAAATCTTCGGACTCTGGCAAGTGGTGGACCAGCGAGTTGCTGATCACGGCATCAAAAAACTCGCGACCAAAAACCAGCTTCTTGGCATCCCCGCGATGCAACTGGATCCGATCGAGCATGTGATGGATTTCGATGTTGTAGCGAGCAAGTTCGAGCATTTCGGTCGATGCGTCCGACGCCATGACTCGGACGCTCGGAGACTGTTGGCATAATTCGACAGGGATCCGAGCCGTCCCGGTACCCAAATCGAGAATGTCCCTGCCGAGCGTTAGTCCGTCCTGGGTAGCATAAGCGAGAAAATCGGAGACGAACGAACGATTGACTTCGGCGAAGTCCATATCGTTGTACTCGATCGCCTCTTGGAGATCGTTCATCACCTCGGGTTCCAAGACTCGTTCGAGCATGGCTGGACTCTCTTGGGAACTGGGTTTCTAGCAGCAATCATCGACCGGCGCATCGCCGATCCCGCGACGTCGGGGACCGGGAATCTCGCGACCGGTGTAAGTGATCTTGTTATTGGAATCTACAAAAACAACTTTGGGTTCGGGCACACGCACTTCGTTTTGGCTCTCGGCGATAAAGCCAAACGTGGCGATGATGATCACATCCCCTGGCCGGACCAAGTGGGCAGCGGCACCGTTGATACAGACATCCGTCGATCCTTGCTCACCCAAAATAGCGTAGGTTTCGAGTCGGGTCCCACGAGTCACATCCCAGACATGCACGGACTCGAATGGGGCGATACCAGCGGCCAACATCAGGTCTGGCGGTATCGTCAACGAGCCCTCGTAATGCAAATCGGCTTGGGTGACCGTAGCGCGATGAATTTTCGATCGAAGAAATTTTCTTAACATGCCCCAATTGTGATAAGTCGATGGGGTTTCGGCTACCTCTAATTACGCCGAGGAAACGCGACTATCGGGGGCGTCCAGCGGAGATTTGCCTAGCAATTTCCAGCCCCTTGTCCAAAACTCGGTCAGGTTTGCCCCGTGGGCTTGGCTCCGATGTTGGCTGCAAGACAGGTCGCTGAGCCGTCAGATTCGTTCCAGCATCGGCGTTCGTTGGGACCGATTCTCCAACGGCCGAAGAAATCGGGTCGGTCGCTGGCTTCAGTGCAACGAGGGTCGAAGGGGTTTCTTGGGCATCCTCAGGGACCATAACATGCGGGGTAATCCCGCGCTGACTGATGGCCGTTCCGCTAGGTGAATAGAATCGGCTGACGGTCAGCCGCAACCCACCAATCCCTCGATCGCTAGGAAAGACACCTTGGACACTTCCTTTGCCATACGAGATCTGGCCAACAACATAACCGCGGTCGTGATCTCGAATAGCTCCTGCGAAGATTTCGCTGGCACTGGCACTATAGCCGTCGATCAGTACGACCAGAGGGATATCCCAAGTGCCTGCGGCATGAGCTGTGTAGTTTCTGTTCTCGGAGGTATTTCGACCTCGTGTTGAAACGATCCCACCGCGAACCAAGAAGTTATCTGCCAATTCGACGGCCGATTCGAGCAGGCCGCCAGGATTGCGCCGAAGGTCGATCACCAAGGACTTCATCCCTTGGCTGCTCAGATCGAACATCGCCCGAGCAACCTCCTGGACGGTGGTCTTTTGGAAATTGGTGATCCGAATATAGCCCACTTGACCTTCTTGCATCTGCGATAGTGATACACTTGGGATCTCAACCCGCTTACGAATAACTTCGATCGCAACGCTTTGATCTCCTCCCGAGGAGATCGTCAGTTTGACTCGACTATTTTCAGGCCCCCGGAGCAAATCTGCTGCTCTTTTGGCACCGATGCTAGTTACCGATTGCCCATCGACTTCTTGGATGTAGTGACCGGCCAAGAGTCCTGCCTCTGCGGCCGGACTTCCTTTGAATACATCGACGATCCTAAGTTCGGATCCTTCGGCCCAAAGTTCGACACCTAAGCCGATGAGATTTCCTTCGATTTGGGACATGATCTCCCGGTACTCACCTGGTGTCAGGATGGAGGAATAGGGATCGAGCAGGCCGACCGATCCACTGATGAATTCAAAGATGGTCGCGGTGGGATTCAAACCGATTTGATCCTGTGCGTGCGCGGCGACTTGCTGCACGAGAGTCCTTAATTCATTTGCATTGACGATTCTTTTTCCGAACACGATGCGATGGACATTCCGTCGGAAGTTCTCGATGGAGGCTGCTGGGGTTTTTGGCAGATGCTTTTGAATGAAATCTCGTTCGGTCAACGCGACTTCCAGAAAGGCGGTTCCGTAAAGGGCTAGCTTGTAATAGTCGACGGCATCGACGTAGTAGGTCTCTAGTTTTCCGACGACATCTTGGTAGACCTCTAGCGATTGAGCTTGCGTGGAACGTTCCACGCTTTCGATAAACGAACGATCCGCATAGCGCCTGGTAACATCCAAGTGCACGCGAGAGATTTGCATGCGTTCGGTGAGTTGCTTGTGAAGCGGCAGGTGCTTAAGTGACTTTTCGTAGTGCTGGATGGCTTCTTGCCAGCGGCGTTGTTGCTCGAGTGCCTTACCGACCCTCAACGCTTCGTCTGCTGTCGCTTTGATGTTGGAATCGGAGTCCGAGGAGGTTTGGGCATAAGCCGCATAGCTGCACATCCATGCAAGACAGCTGAGGGCTGCAAAAACCAGGGATCGAAGAGGGTGATGCATTCTGGGTAACTAGACAAGATGGGTAGTGCATGGATGATAGGCTTGCGAGTATAAAGCGCTAAATGCGAAGGTCAAAAAACGATCGCAAGTTTTCGGTTGCGCATTCAGCACAACCCTCACAGCCTAACGCCAACGATCACTACGTGACGCAAATGGGGATAGTAACGACTGAGCTTGCCCTGTGGTAAGCTTCCCTTCTGACTGCCAAGCACCAACCTCGGGTGCTTGTCATTTGCATCCTGCAAAGAAGTCCGTCTCCGACGGATCACTTTACGCACGGAAGAGTTGCTGGGCAAGTAAGAAGCAGCGCGTAAAAAAACCTAGTCGCGGTTGGTTTTGAGAACCGCGACTAGGTTGTGTCGTTATCGGGAGATTCTTCCGATTGAATTATTCGCCGGTTGGGATCAGCGGTCCATCGGAGCCCAGCCCGCCCTTGAGCTCGGCCTTCTTCTCCTCTTTGACTTGCTGCTGTTGTTGTTCCTTCTCGGCTTCGTTTCGAAGCTGTTCTTCGGTCCAATCAACGCGGCGTCTTGAGAGTCCGATCTTGCGCTCTTCGCTGTCGACTCGCAAGACCTTGACCTCGATTTCGTCACCAACCTTGACGACCTCCTCTGGATTCTCGATCTTGTTGTCGGAGAGTTCCGAGATGTGGAGAAGTCCTTCGAGGTTATCTTCAAGTCCGACAAAGACGCCGAAGTTGGTGATCTTGGTGACCTTGCCACTTACAAGCTGCCCTGGCTTGTACTTTTCTGGGATGCTGGTGTTCCATGGATCGTCGTCGAGTTGCTTCATGCCCAGGGCGATGCGTCGTCGGTTTTGATCGACGCTCAGCACTCGGCACTTGACCTGCTGGCCCTTTTGGAGCACTTCGCTCGGATGGCTGATTTTGCGGGTCCAGGACATATCCGAAACGTGGAGCAAGCCATCGATACCTTCTTCGAGTTCGATGAATGCTCCGTAATTGGTAAGGTTTCGAACCTTGCCGGAAACTTCCGAATTTTCTGGGTAGCGTTGGAGGATATCGTCCCAGGGGTTGGCTTGGGTTTGCTTGATACCCAGCGAGAGTTGCTGGCCTTGGGGGTCGACGCCCAGGATACGAACATCGATCTTGTCGCCGATTTGGACCATCTCGCTTGGATGGTTGATGCGTCGAGTCCAAGACATTTCGCTGATGTGCACAAGGCCTTCGATGCCTGGTTCGAGTTTGACGAAAGCGCCGTAACTCATCACATTGACAACTTCTCCGGGAACCGTAGCGCCGACTGGATATTTCTCGGCGATGTTGGTCCAAGGGTTGTTTTGTTTTTGCTTTAGACCCAGGGCGATCTTTTGCTTCTCGCGATCGATTTGAAGGATCTTCACTTCGATCTCTTGGTCGATTGCAACCATCTCGCTTGGGTGTCCGATGCGTTCCCAGCTCATGTCGGTGATGTGGAGCAAGCCATCGATACCGCCCAAATCGACGAACGCACCGAAGTCGGCGATGTTCTTGACGACGCCCTTGCGGACTTG
>JBJTAQ010000702.1:0-6760 GCA_046090945.1 Pirellula sp. | reverse complement strand
CAAATACCCTCAAAAAAATCTTCGTCGTCTCATACAAAAACGGTCTTCCTAGATCCTCATCACGCCCCGAAATACGAATCAAATTCCGCTGGATCAACTGCCGGAGCACTTCGTCGCACCCTACCCCACGGATCGCCTCGATCTCGGCCCGAATCACCGGTTGGCGATAAGCCACAATCGAGAGCGTTTCGAGCATCGCTGTGCTCAATACCTGCTCGGCCGGAACCTCCAAGCCCCTTCTTAGCCATAGCGCAAACTGTTTGCGAGTAAGGAGTTGCAAGCCACCAGCAATCTCCTCGATCCGGTACGCTCGGCCCTGAAGATCGTATCGCCGATTCAACTCCCCAACCGCCGTTCGTACCGCGGTCGGGTCTGGAAATCCTAACAACCCAGCCAATTGCCGCACCGGGACGGGCTCGTTGACAACCATCAATAAAGCTTCTAGTAAACGGGGCTCTGGGCGTTTTTCCCCATCGGGTTGAACCTCTCTGCGCCGCTTCCACCAAGCCACCGATACCACCTGATCCTTGCGATTGATCCCTTTTTTGTTTTTCCCATTTCCGATTGCAACCCTACAATAGCGGGCGGCCATGGACTATTCCAAGCCAGATTTTTGGACATTTCCGAGTGCAATCGCCATTTTAAATCCGCCATGAGCACTGCTAGCGTTTCGCCGTCGAACTCGAACCCCAGCAACCGCTCGAGCAAAACCCCCCAAGACACACCGGCACCAAGACGGACCAGGAACCGGATCCTAAGGTTTTTAGGAATTGCCCTTGGACTCTTGGTACTGCTTCTGTGCACAATCCCCATGTGCAGGACGTCAGGAAGCGAATTCTCTCCACTGAGTTTCCAAAAACGCAACTTTACGATCTACCGGATACCAGGGTTGAACGTCCAATTCCTACCGACTTTCTATTCGTCGAAAACCGGTATGGGCATCGCGCCGGAAATACTCGGAAAGTTGAAAACCATTACCCAGTACGAAGTCTGGCACACCATGGACACCAATTCCGATGGGGGTGATTCCTTCCCTGTTCAGCTTCTGGTCCAAGCCATCGAGCGTAAAGACGCCGAGTACGAACCCTACTGGGGGGCTTGGTCGGCAATGAACCCAAAGCTAGCCACTGTCCTCTGGCCAATCATCCAATCGATGGCCATCGAAAACCTCTATCATGAAATTCCAGAGACGCTCCGATTTGCCGAAGGCTACCAAGGACCCGAGTCCGGCTTCGAGAAAGCTCTATGGATGCAAATACACTCCAATCTCGACAAACGTCAGTCACTCTACTCTTCAGGTGATCTGGAGACTGGTTACTTCGATAGGGATTCCGAAGGCCTACCCTCTTGGAAAAAAGTACAGGATTGGCTCAATGCCAACCCTGTGCCTCGATGACGAAAGCTTGTCGCCTAAGGTCTGACTATCAAAGAGTCTTTATGGCCCAGCAATCAAAAAGGCCAGTAAGTCTCGAACCTGCGTATCGGTCATTGAATCGAGCAAACCTGGAGGCATCATGGAGGCTCGCAACTCCTTGCGGTTCTCGATATCGCTTTTCTGAAAGGTGACTTCGTTGCCAAAGTTGTTTCGATAAACTTCGTTGCTCGAAGATCGGAGCAGGATTCCGGTGAACTCCGAACCATCAGCTAACTGCAACAAAGTCGTGTAGAACTGAGGGGCTAGCTCGCGATTCGGTTCGAGAATCGATGCGAGTATCTCACTTCGGGTTCCTTGCTTGGAGATTAAACTCAAATCGGGTCCGACGACGTTCCCCCTGCCACCAAAACGATGGCACTGAGCGCAGGAGGCTCCAGCGACGTGAAAAAAGATCCGCCTACCTGCCTCGATATCCGGCTCTCCCTCGAGAGAATCGAGCCGATCGAGCCAATCCTGCAAGCTTCGTGAATTCCTGGCGGACTCCGCATTCAAAGCATTATTGCTCCAACCGCTTTGCTGAGCGACCCTCAAAGCTTCCTGGGCGATCGAAGGCTGATCGGATTGGGTCAGTCGTTCGACCAGTCCGCGTATTGCAGGATCGCTCGAAGCGATCAGTCCACTGAGGGCATCGAGCCGAATCGATTTGTCCATCGATCCATCGTCAAGAATTCCCGCAAGAACCTTTTGGGAGTCGGGATCTTTTCTGAGTGCCAAGGTTCGGACGACCTCGCGAGTCAACTCGATATCTTTTGAGCCTAGCAAGCCTTGGAGTGTTTCGACTCCTAGCCGCTCATGACCGACCGGGGCGAGTCGCAGGGCATAGGCAGCAATTCGAGGTGCAGTCTGAGGATTGAGGATCTTGTCGATGAGCATCGCTGCTTCAGTCACCCCCTGGCTCGGTTTACCTTGGAGTGTGTTGATCGTGGCTAAAGCTGCTTCGAAGAGTCGGTATTCCAAGTTCGGGTCTTGAAGCATCGATTCGACCTTGGATGAATACTCTTTCATGACTCCATCGGCGATCCACCGCAAGGCTTCGAATCGGATCTCTGGATCGGTGTCGGACCACATCCGCTGCACCCAGCTTGAATCGTCAAAGTTTTCTTTGCGCAAGGCGACGAATGCCCAAACACGTCGAGCCGGACTGAGTTCCTGCCACTGGGCTTGCGACCACTGTTTGGCAATTCGGCCAAGCGCTATCAGAGCCGCGTCAGCGAGGTATTGATCGCTCCCTTCAATCCAGCGAAACAACGTTTCTTGCGAAGTCTCTTGGTCGCTGAGCTTTTGGCCGGTTCTCAATCGATCGGCCAGTTTCGCTTGGTCGCTAAGCGGTTCGATTTGGGTGTCGATCCAAGCAGCCTCAATGGGATCGATCTGCAGTTTCCAGAGCCTCCCAAAACCATGGAGTTCGTAGGATGGGCTAACCCAATCGACGAAGTAATATTCGCAGTCGTTTTTTCGTACCATTCCGGTGGGCCGAAACATATCGCTACCCCGCAGCAATTCGATGCGATGGGCCCCAAGCGTGGCACCTTGCCAGTGCAACGGGTAATAATCGATGCAGTGATTGCTCCAAGATGGGATCATCACACCGCCACCTAAGCCGACGACCGCGCAAGGTCCTTCGCCACTGGAATGGATCATTCCGAGCGTCCCTCTTAACTCTCCATTCCAGCAAACAAACGGATGGACCGGTGCACTTCCATAAACGTATTGAAATCCATAATCGCCACCTTCGACCACATGCAACAGTCGGCAAGGAGGCCTGCTACCCGGATCGTTCTCTGCAGCAAAAAGAACTCCATCACCTCGCATCCACAAACCGAACGGGTTCCAGAATCCCTTGGCTATACGCCGAAGATCTTTGCCTTCTTTCGTGCAATAAAAAACACCTCCTTCGCCACGGCCGCTGAGCGTCCTGCCATCGGTTCCACGCAACGTCCAATCCTTGCCAAAGTTCTCTCCGAGCGAGAAGATCAGACCGCCATCGGTATGCCAAGTCATCCCGCTGAGGCCATTGTGGGGATAGTCGGCTAGAGTATCGAGCAAAACGATCGGCTGCTCGGTATCTGCCCTGCCATCGTTGTCGGAATCTTTGATGCGCAGGATGCGATCGCGCTGAGCCACATACAGCCAACCGTCAGGGCCGGTCAACAACTGCATGGTCGTCTTGGTCTTGTTGTAATACACCCGCCGGCCCTTACCCTGAGAATCAAACACGAGAATCTCGTCGTCCTCGGGGCCTTGGTAGCTCGCTGGCCGGAAATGCGTATGGCAAGCCGCTAAAAAGATATTTCCTTGAGCGTCCAAATCGATCCCAGTAGGGGTGACCAAATCGGGATGCTCGGCCAAAAGAGTCAGCTTGATCCCTGGCACCAAAGTCTTGATGTTGGGATCTGTTTTATCGCCAGCTTGAGCCAACAGCCGATTCGGCTCAACGGTCCAGCAAGATGCGATCAGACCTAGGATCGCTAACCAAATCGAACTAGGTCGAATTGCGTTCATGATTTTCTGCAATTAGGTTCTGAAGAAGTTGAAACCAAAATGCTTATGGTACCAAACAAAAAAGCATTGCTTGGGTGCAAGCAATGCTTTCGAGTTGTTTTTGAAGTGCTAAGCCCGGATGTTAGTTCCGGGAACGGATTGCTCTGGAACGTTACTCTGGAACTGCGGCTGTTACACCATCGGAGATTCCACCGATGGCTCGGTAGATATCCAAGTCCACCGTATTGGAGATGAATCGGACACTCCCGTCGGCAGCCGCAAAGTTCGCTCCAACCGAGTGGTCGCTGGTGAAGCCGTAATTGTTTTGCCAGTCTTGGAAACAGTTTTCCAAGCCTTTTCGTAGTGGAACACCATTAGCAAGAGTGCACTGAGGTCCAACATTCAATGGGATCGCAACGGTTCCAACGCTGCCGTTGAACCAGTACCACCAGTTGTGATCCGTCCAAGCGCCAACCGATTCTCCGATCATCACCGTATTGCTGAGTCCATCCTTGATCGAAGCGACCAGCGTGTTGCAAGGAACACCTAGTTGATTGGTCATACCTGGCCCGTTCCCTAGGTATCCGGCGAAGAAGATGCCGTTGCCGTTGCCAATCCCGTTCCCGTTGTTTTTGAAGTAAGGGTCGGTCCGATAGACCGTGTGGTTTAAGGTATTGAAATTACCCCAAGCCCAATTGGAACCTGCAACACCTTTGTAGCTCGTCACCGCGTACTGCTGATTCGTCGGCCTCTGCGCTCGATTGGGCATCAGTGTCGGAGTCGTATCGCTCGGGCAGCGAAACAGAGAAATCCGCTGCTGGGCAATCCATGGGTTTGAATTCGCGGTTGGCAACGTGGGGCCACTGGAATTGCGACCGTCATTGACCACGTCGAACAAAGGATTGATGTTGCGAAACAATTGGTCTTGTTCGATGTAGGGCAACACGTTGCTCATCCAGGATGCTTGAGCAACGGAGGGTTGCCCTGCCAGGGCGATCCATTGGACGGGTGGTTGATTCTCAGGAACGATGTCCCGCGAACCGGTAAAGCCACCCACATTCGTCGGAAACTGCTTGCGTGCCGATTCGTGATTGATACAGCCCATGGCAAGTTGGCGAATGTTGTTGCCGCAGGACATCCGGCGGGCTGCCTCGCGGGCCGCTTGAACTGCCGGTAAGAGCAATCCAACCAATACTCCGATGATCGCAATAACGACCAATAATTCCACGAGGGTAAAGCCCCTGCGTCGCTTCATAAAAGATCGGTTCATCATGCGTCTCTCCGGGTGTGTAAGGGTTCAGTAACTGGGCCTAATAGGCAGAAAAAGAATCATAAGGCGAACTGGTCGCATCGCATTCAGACGTGCCTAAAATCCTACGGATCGGCGCAGTAATGTCAAGGAAATCCTTGCAAACTCGAACGTTCCGGCCGTCCAACGTCCAAAGCACCGACCAGTCTAACCCCAAATTGGATCCTCTTTCTCACTTGACAGTTCCGTCAACTGTCCTAGAATAGCATCATTCAATGATTCAATTGAGTGTTTGATCAACGGTTTTCTCCTGGCCTGGGAGAGTTGTTCCTCCGCTGTTTCCCGAATTCGAGAGCATCGGGTGGGTTTCCGAATCAGGCCAGTGAGCAAAGCTAGATTGAGCAAAGCTAGATAAGGGTAAGTAGGTCAGACAGCTAGGCTAGTTGGAAATTCGGCTAGTTAGATAGGCAAGGTAGATAGGCAAGGTAGATAGGCAAGTAGAACCGTGGAGAATGTTCAACCCGAGGAGACTCCCGAGCACGACGTCGAACTCGAAGCTTGTTCGGACGTCCCGCATTCGCACGCTTGGAAACCGATTGAACCGATTCATGCAGAAACCTGCAAAAGGACCGCTGCGATCTTTCGGGCTCTTGGCGACACCAGCCGCCTGCAACTCCTAGCATTACTGTCCCACGGCGAAATGTGCGTATCGGAGCTAACCGAGCGGCTCGAAGATAACTTGCCCGCGATTTCACAGCGGCTCAAGCTTTTGCGGGCCGAGAGGTTGGTCAACACCCGTCGGCAGGGAAAGCACATTTACTATTCGTTGGCAGACAATCACATCGCTTCATTGATCGAAAATGGTCTAGCTCACGGGAGCGAGGCCGATTGCACGTCGTGTTCCACTGGAAAAGAAACTGGAGAAACCTGAAAAATGTCCCACACCCACGAAAACCACGATCACGTCCATGGCAAGAATTGTGGCCACACGGCCATCGAGCACAATGGACATATCGATTACCTTCACGATGGACACTTGCACCACCAGAGTGCCGACGGCCAAGTCCAGGAGCATGCATTCGAGGTAACCGATGCAAATCCTGCTGCTTGCACCGGCGGCCACAACTGCATGGGCCACAGTCCTGAGCATATCCATGGCCCAGGTTGCGGGCACCCAGCCGTTCCCCATGGCGATCACGTCGATTATTTGGTCGACGGCCACCTGCATCACCAGCACAACGGTCATTGCGACAACCATGGTCAAGTCCGCGTGGTGAGCAACTAACAGCAACCAACCAGGGGGCATCCAATCCACCCACGCTTCCCAATTTTGGGAACCTCCCAGCTTTCGGAAACTGTTTTTTCTGCTTGTCTTGAATCCATCTTGACCTGTCTTCCAAAGGTTCGCTATTCTCCGCCCAGACCATGGCAAGTCTGGGTAAATCCGGTGAACCTGGTCGGCGTTACAGGATAGACCTGCCAAGCGGATTTAGGGTGAATATTCAACAAGGATAGTTGAGTGCCATGTCCAATACAAAAACAGTCTTTACCACCGGCGAGGCTGCCAAGATTTGCAAAGTCAGCCAGCAAACGAT
>JBJTAQ010000701.1:0-12040 GCA_046090945.1 Pirellula sp. | reverse complement strand
GTGCTTTTGTTTATACTAGCTCCCCTTCGGTCACCTTCGATGGTACTCCCCAATCGGGAATCGACGAACAAGTTCCCTATCCGACCAAGTGGCTGTGCGATTATCCGCGTACCAAGGCGATCGCAGAGCAGCGGGTACTCGCCGCCAACGACGCCTCAAAATTCTTCACCTGCGCGCTTCGCCCGCATCTGATATGGGGTGTAGGAGACCCTCATCTAATCCCTCGGGTGATTGATCGCTGCCGCCAAAGACGACTCCGTCGCGTAGGCACAGGCCTGAACCTAATCGATACCGTCCATGTCGATCATGCAGCCCAAGCCCACGGGCTGGCACTCCAGAGGATGCTCTCGGGTGATCGGCAAGCTGCTGGCCGTGCGTACTTTATCACCGATGATCAACCTGTTCCCTGTTGGGAATGGATCTCAACAATCCTCGACTGCGCAGGCCTAAAACCCCCAAGCGGATCCATCTCCCTGGCAGCCGCCTATCGGATCGGTGGAGTCTTGGAAACCCTCTACCGGTGGACCCGCCGTGCACAAGAACCCCCAATGACCCGATTTGTCGCCCTGCAACTCGGCGTGGATCACTACTTTGACATCTCGGCCGCAAAACAGCTCCTGGGCTACGCTCCAACGCTCGATCGAGAGCTAAAGATCCAGGAAATGCGCCGTTGGCTTATGCCCAGTTCTTAACGGTTCGATTATAAATGAAGGGATGATCCGTGTAGTCCTTTCCAATTTTCCCATCGCTTTTCGAGCTTGATATGAACACCCCTCGCGGTCTTGTGATCCGACTTCTGCTGCTGTGCGGCTTGGCTTGCTCCTCGATCCACTCAGCTTGGGCCCAAGAGGCCAAGCTCATACGCGACACATGGGGAGTACCTCACCTGATATCCGATAACGAAACGGCTGCCATGTACGCTTTCGGCTATGCACAAGCCGAGGATCGACTCGAAGATATCTATCTGGCGGTCCGTACCGGTGTTGGTCGCATGGCCGAGGTCCAAGGCCCTTCGGCCCTCGAACAAGACTACATGATGCGGCTTGCTCACAACGATACTCTGCATGCAGATTATCTGAAGAAGGCTCCAGAACAAGTTCGCAAGAATCTCGAAGCATTCACCGCAGGCATCAAAGCGTACATTGCCGAGCATCCACAAGAGGCCGCTTCTGTTGCAATCGATATCGAACCTTGGCACCCTCTGGCTGTCGGACGAGCCATGATTCTTCGTTGGCCGCTTGGGACCATTCGAGATGACCTAGGCAAAGCCCCGGTGCGACCGAAGCCCGCCGCCGGTTCGAATCAATGGGCAGTCTCTCCCAAACGCTCCGCAGACAAATCCGCAATTCTGCTCTCCGATCCACACCTGACCTGGGAAGGCCTCGCGGTCCTCTACGAAGCTCGATTCCACGGTGGCAATCTCCATATGAACGGCTACTACCTCATCGGCTCTCCAATGCTCGCCATCGGACACAATCAACGTGTCGGTTGGGCACTTACGACCGGTGGCCCAGATACCTCGGATGTCTATGAAATCAAGTTTCGCGCAAATCCGCTTCCAGAATATCTCTACGACGACCAGTGGCGAAAGATCCGGATCGAGAAATTCAAAATCCCCGTCAAGGATAGCGAGCCGATCGAAAAGACTGCTCTATACACCCACCTAGGACCGGTTGTCTCCGAACCGGATCTAGCCAATGGTATCGCCTACGTGGGTGCATCTCCGTATCTCGAGCAAACTGGCCTCTATGAGCAGTTCTATGCCATGGCTCATGCGACCGATGTGCATAAGTTCAACGAGGCTCTCGGACAGCATCAATACAACGAGCAAAACGTGATGTCTGCCGATATCGAAGGCAATATCTCGTACGTACGAAACGGTGCGACTCCTATCCGGCCCGATGGATACGATTGGTCCAAACCGGTCGATGGCACCACCAGCAAATCGGCTTGGAAAGGTATTCATCCCCAATCCGATTTGGTCTGTTTAATCAACCCAGAAAAGGGTTATATGCAAAACTGCAACATCAGCCCTGCAAACATGATCGTCGATTCTCCACTGACTCCCGACAAGTATCTTCCTTACATTTACAACGTTACCTGGGACCAAAACAATCCACGTGGTCGTCGCACTATCGAAATGCTCGAAGCCGACAGGTCGATCACCATGGAGGATGCGATGAACATCGTCCTTGATATCTACGATCGTTTGGCTCCAACCTGGCAAAACGAACTCAAAGCAGCATTTAAAGATCATGGCAGCAAGTACCAAGACAACAAAACGTTCGTCCAAGCCGTCGAAGGGATCCTAGCCTGGGATGGAAACTACACGATCGATTCGACCGCCTCTGCGTTGATGAAATTCTGGCGGCTCAAGTGCGGTGAGAAACTCGATTTGACTCCTTTGGGTCAGTCCAAACCTCTTCCGGCTCAAACCCGAGAGCAAATGCTCGCTCTGCTTGCACAGACCATCGATGAGATGACCACCAAGTACGGGCAATGGAATATTCCGTGGGGACAAGTTCATGTCGTCGGTCGAGGTGGAGCCTATTTTCCTGCACCCGGTGCCGACTACAACTCAGGGGATAAAGAAGCGAATTTCTCCGAAACGCTTCTGGACGTCCGCAGCACCGAACTCAAAGGAGTCCCTGGGGTCCAAGTCGCCAACTCCGGATCCATGGCGATGATCCTGATGTTCTTCGACAAAGAAAATGGCGTACGTTCGTTCACTTGTACGCCCTGGGGCCAATCAGGCCATCCTGAATCGAATCACTACGTCGACCAAGCCGCTGCGCTGTATTCAATTCGAACCATGAAGCCTACTTGGTGGAATCTCGAAGAGCTCAAGCAGAACACCGAATCGACCAAACTCATGCAGTACACGAAGTAGCCAGAGAGCAATAATGAACAAGTCCCTGCTCTTAAGTTTACTTGCCCTTGGGATACTCGGCATGTGCGTTTGGTGGATCACCCGCAAGCCTAATGAACCCAACGCGGCCGATCTCGATAAACTGATCGCCCAGTCCGCTGGACAGCAGTCTTCTGATCAGCAGTCTGCTGATAACGAGTCGAAGTCATCTGTAAGCTCTAAGGCGTCCTCCGATCCGCGTTTGACCTTTCCCACGATCTTTCGAAATGTCAAACCCAATGTCGCTTACATGGGTGACAGCAACTGCGCGCAATGCCACCAAGAAATCTGCACCACGTTTCACCAACATCCGATGGGCCACTCTGCAATCGTCGCGGGAGCCGATGGGCTTGAGAAGCTCGACGCCGAAGCGATGAACCCTTGCCAGGTCGGCCCCTACGAACTGAGCGTGCGGATCGAAGATGGTAAAATGATCCACTCACTAGGTGCAAAAACTGGGGATGGTGAAGTTCTACCAAAGATTGATTTTTCAACGGCGATCGCCATCGGGTCTGGAACCCGGGGCCGATCTTATCTGGTCTACGATGCCGATTCAGTCTGGCAATCGCCCGTTAGCTGGTTCTCGACCAAGGGGCGTTGGGATGTCTCTCCTGGCTTCGATCTTGGGACCGCCACCCAGCGACCGACAACCACCGAGTGCCTTTATTGCCATGTCGACCAACACGAAAAAATCAGCGACACGATCAACCGCTACCAGTTGCCAATGAGCAAGTTGCAGTTGTCGATCGGTTGCGAGCGATGCCATGGTCCCGGGGAATTGCACTCACTAGAACGAACCCAAGGCAAACCACTCGATGCGGCGCATCCGGGCGTAGACTCCTCGATCGTCAATCCCAAGCATCTCTCGGACGACCTGCAAATGTCGATCTGCGGGCAGTGCCATTTGAGCGGCAAAGCGCGAGTTCGACGCAAGGATCGCATAGCCCATGAATTTCGTCCTGGACTACCACTTGAACTTTTCATCAATGCATTCTTAGCTCACCCAGAAGCGAAGTTCAAGAACAAAGCAGTCGGCCATTTCGATCAAATGCTCCAAGCCAAATGCCGGACGGCCAACGGTGGAAAGCTTTTGTGCACAACCTGCCACGATCCGCATCAGAAGTTTGAGCCTCAAGAAGCTCAAAGCAGGTATATCAACGACTGCAAATCATGTCATCAAACTCAAGTCTGCTCGGAGACTCAGCAGGCAAGGGACGCTCAGCAGGACAACTGCATCCATTGCCACATGCCGACCAATGCGAACACCAACATTGCCCACACCAGCCTGACGGACCATCGCATTTTGCGTAAACCTGGTGAAACTGCGGCCTCCAACGAAGGCCCAAAAGACGGGACTGTGCTCGTACCCTACTTCCAAAGCCAAGTTTTGAGTGCCGCCGAAATGGAACGGGACCTTGGAATCGCCCTGGCCGCATTCTCCGAAAAAATGCCACCGAATTTACCCGTTAAAAAGCCAACGTTGGAACAAGCTAGAACTCGGCTCCAGCAAGCTCTCGAACGATCTCCAGATGACATCGATGCTTGGATCTCCCTGAGCAACGTCGAGATAGGAAGCGGGAATGCCGAGGCCGCTCTTGCGGCTATGCAATCCGCAATGCGTGTCGCACCGAAGAACGAGGAAGTTCTCGCTCAGCTATCCTATGTGGCTGAAATCGGGGGCAAAATGGAATTGGCAATTGGAGCCCTAAACGACTTGGTTGCCATCAACCCCTCATCGACCGACTACCGTTTGAAACGGATGGTGATGCAAGTGGCCAACGGTGATTTTTATCAAGCCCAAGCCGAGAGTCAGGAACTCCTACGCATCAATCCCCTCCAACCGACAGCAAGATTGATTTCGGGGATGTGCTTGTACGGACAAGGTGAAAAAGCCGCAGGCCGTCGCGAAGTCGACATCGCGATGAATCTAGCCACTAGCCAACAACAAAAAGCGATGATCCAAACCTGGTTCAATCGCTTCGTCGCGTTTCAATCCAAGACCGAATGATCTTTTGGAGGATCGGTTATTTCCAATCGATGATCCTTTTAAACATCGATCAACTCTTGGATCACATTTCCGTGCACATCGGTCAATCGACGTTGGATGCCGTTGTGGTAAAAAGTCAGTTGCCGGTGATCGATCCCTAACAGATGCAACGCAGTCGCATGCAAATCGTAACAGTAGGTCGGTTTTTCCTCTGCCTTAAAACCGATCGCATCGCTCTTGCCATAAGCAACCCCGCCTCGGATCCCGCCTCCTGCCATCCAAGCGGTGAAAGCCCCGGGATTGTGGTCTCTACCCTTTTGCTCTCCTTGCATAAAAGGTTGCCGTCCAAATTCGCTCGTACAGATCACTAATGTGGATTCGAGTAGCCCGCTGGATTTGAGATCCTCGATCAACGCGCTGGCTCCTCGATCGAGAATCCTGCCCCAATAGCCATGGTCCCTGAGGATGTCTTCGTGAGAGTCCCAGTTCGGGCGAATGGCTTTTTTGGAAGTGTTCTCGGCTCCACAGTAGATCTGCACGAACCGAACCCCTCGCTGCACCAATCGGCGCGCCAAAAGGCATTGCTTGCCGAACGGTCCAATATCCGGATCTTCGAGCCCGTACTTTCGGTGAGTTGCTTGCGTCTCCTGGGATAGATCCACTACCTCTGGGGCACTCATCTGCAACCTGCCAGCCAGTTCAAACGAAGCAATCCTCGCTTCGAGCAATGAATCCCCAGGCCGCTGGTCAGCGTGTTGACGATTCCATTTCTGCAACAGTTCGATGCCACGAGCATGTGCCTCAGGTTGCATCTCTCGCGAGGGAAACAGATCCCGGATCGCCTCGGTGCCGGCTCCGATCTCCATCACGGTCCCTTGATGGACCGCAGGTAGAAAACCCGCCCCCCAATTGATAATCCCACCTGGGGGCAAACCTCGGGAATCCGGTAGCACCACGAATTCAGGTAGGTTCTCCGATTCGCTTCCCAGGGCATACGTCACCCAAGACCCCATGGACGGAAATCCTGGCTGTATGAAACCGGTATTCATCATAAACATCGCTGGTCCATGCAGCGCCGATTTGCTCTGCATTGAGTGGATCCAAGCGATATCGTCGATGCATCGAGACAGATTCGGGAATAAATCGGAAATCCATAAACCCGACTGACCATGCTGACGAAAAGGCCAAAAACTTTTCGCATGCTTGCCCGCAACTCCGGCAAACGTCTGCTTGCCCAACTCGGAATCAAATGGCGTGCCGTGCAATCGTTCTAACTCGGGTTTGTAGTCCCACGTATCGACATGACTAAGACCACCCGGGCAAAATATCTCAATCACATGCTTGGCCCGAGCCTGTTCAATCGCTAAAGCACTTGATTCTAGTAGGCAGTTGCAGGCGATCGCGCCGATACCGCTACCCAGTCGCTCCAACCAGTCGCGTCGAGAGAATTGCAATGCCGAATTGGTATCTCTCTTAGTCGACATAGATGAACTCGTTGGTATTCAGGAGAATTCGGCAGAGTTGAAACAGACCTGCCTCTTGGATCAACTGCTTGGCACTTGCCACTTCGTCCTCCCTCGGTCGCCTTCCAAATGCCAATCGTAGCGCTCGCCGCGCTTGCTCCTCAGGCCGATCGGGTAGCTCACGTTGCAGTCTGGCCGCAAAATGATCGCATTGCTGGAGCACCAAAGCGTTGTTCAAAGTAGCCAAAGATTGGATCGCGGTCGTCGTAGTATTTCGAGTCGGAGTCAGCGTCGCTGGATTTGGGCAGTCTAAACTTGTCAAAAAAGGATGAGGTGTCGTACGAACAACGAAACGGTAAATGCTTCGCCGAAATACCTCGGGAGCTTCCAGAACACGGTGCTCGTACACTGGAGCATATTCCTCCTGATATTCGAAATCCCGGTACCCTGGTCCGCGCATCTTTCGATCCAGCCAACCAGAGGTAGTGAGCATCGCATCGCGAAGCGACTCAGCATCCAAACGCCGAGGATTCTGTCTCCAAACCAGACGGTTCCCTGCATCCTTGACAGCGGCCGTATTGTCTCCTGCATTCGACGTGCGTTGATAAGCCTCCGAGAGCAATATCATTCGGTGAATACGCTTGAGCGACCACTGCCCCCGCTGCAACTCGATGGCCAACCAATCGAGCAACTCGGGATGGGATGGCATCGACCCACCAAGCCCAAAATCGCTCGGCGTAGCGACTAAACCCTTTCCGAAGTGGTGATGCCAAAGACGATTCACGATGACCCTTGCAGGGAGCGGGTTTTCCGGCAAGCAGAGCCACTGCGCCAGAGCAATACGCCGCTGTGCATCAGTCGATTGATCATCCAGCGATGCAAAACGTGAGAGTTCAGGTCCCACACATGCGATCGTTCCTGGCTTAACAACTTCACGAGCATCCTCGGTGTGCCCGCGATGGAGTCGATAAATCGCTGCAGGTTTCTCCGCCACCACTCCGTATACCTGTCGAGCTTGCGGTAAACCATCGAGCTGCTGCCCAAGCGAATCAGACTCCTTGCGCAGCGCTGCGATCTGCGCAGTCCGCTCGGTTTCTTCACTATCCCCTTGGTGATCAAGCGGCGCGATCGATGCATCGATGAAACAAATCTGGTCGTGACTGATCCCATTACCACTATCGGTTGCAATCAACGTCAAGAGGGAGTCCCCAGCCGGCAACTCCAATCGGATCGCCTTGAGTCCGTCCTCACGACCCAAGCCTAGATACTTGGACTTCACTTCGCCATCGATCAAAACATACACATCCGCACCCTTGTTGGGTGTTTCGCCAAAGTAGCCCACCAGTCCTGTAAAAACAAACGTGTTAGACCGACCGGCCTGAAGCGGGAAACTCTTATCGAGCAGTTCCCTTTGAACCTTGAACGTGATTCCTGCGTTGGCATGCAGCGATAGCATGCTGCGACCCGGCGGCGAACAGTCGACCCCATCGAGAATGGTTGAAAATTGCGAGTTGACCGGACCGTTGCGAATCGCATCCCAAACCTTAGATCCGGTCGGGGGGATCCCCTTTGCAACAATCCCCGTCTGAGAGATTTTCATTTGTCGCATCGCTCCTCCATCAGGAACGAATACCGAATCGATCCATGGATTGCTGGTCGCATTTAGCCGATTGGCCACGACACCATTGAGAAACCCTTCTTGTCATCAGCCTTCCGCTCTGCTCCTGTGCTTGGGTCCAAACCGAAACCTACGGTACCGGTGCCAAAGCCATTTCCGCCTCCGACGATGTCCGCAAGCAGTAGGCCATGAGTGAGCCGCAGCAGCTCTTGATCGACCATCAGCTTGCGATCTTTGAGCTCCTTACGCTTCGATGCAATCGATTTGGCCTCCTCTTCAGAAACAAGTCGATCGCCCCGTTTCACCCCAGAGAATATCGCCGCCAACGCATAGTACTCCTCCTGACGTATTGGATCGAGTTTATGGTGATGGCAACGCGCACAGTGGATCGTAACTCCGCAGATACTGGTCATCACTTGCGCGATCATATCATCCAAATCGTCGGCCCTTGCCAACCGTTTGATAGCCGGACTGGGCGTTTCGACTTGGCCTACAAAATCCCAGGGGCCGACCGCCAAGAAACTCGACGCGATGGTCGTATCTGCGTCCTTGTTCGGGAGAACATCGCCGGCAATCTGATGCTCTACAAACTTGTCATATCCCAGATCGCTATTCAATGCATCGATCACCCAGTCGCGATATCGCCAAGCGTGATCGCGTCGCTGATCTCTCTCAAAACCATGTGTGTCAGCATAATGTGCGATATCGAGCCAATGCCTTGCCCATCGTTCACCATACTCAGGCGAGGCAAGCATCCGATCGACAAGCCGTTCCCAGGCATCCACCGTAGGATCCTCAACAAACTGATCGACCTCTTCCACAGAGGGCCCAATCCCGAGCAGATCAAAGCTCAATCGTCGAATCAATACTTCCCGATTCGCTCTTGCAACCGGTTTGATCCCATGCTCGATCATAGCTGACGCTAAAAACGAATCGATCGGATTGGTTCGCTCCGTTTCAATCGAATCCTCCGAAACAGGGATCTGATGCTCCTTTAGTCCTTGCCAAGCCCAATGGTCCAAACGCGGATCGTTGAGCGAGCCTGAATCCCAAGGGGCATCCTGGTCGATGAATCGTCGAAGCGTTTCGATTTCAGTAGCGGTCAACGCAGGACCACTCGGAGGCATCCGTGTCTCATCGGTGGCTTGAACACGCGCGATGATCAAACTCTCGTCGCTGTGTCCAAGCTTGATCGCTTGCCCAGAGTCCCCTCCCTTGAGCAAGCCCTCGCGATGATCGAGTCGCAGGTCGCTCTCCTGGACGTTTTTGCCGTGGCATTCGATGCAGCGGTCTCGAAAAATCTGCAAAGCACCTTCTAATTCCTGGGCCTGAACTGGCATCGCCAACAGAACTGCCCCGATCGCGCAGCAGCATCGCAGAACACCACGACCGTGTTTGCTCAGTTTGAACCAGTCGAATCCCTGCATTATGGTTTCACCAGCAGTGTTGCTAGAACGGGGAGATGGTCCGAGCCGGCTGGCTCCTGCAAAACCTCTAACTTCTCAAGTTCCAAACGACCGGATCGTTCGACCATCACGTAATCGATCCGCGATTTGGGCGACCCGCTCGGATACGTTGCACTTGCTTGGCTCGGGACCCGAGGATCCATCTGCCACCGCTGCTGGAAACTTTCGAGCGTTCGGCTCTTGGGGGTGTCGTTCAAATCACCAGCAAGCACCGTCGCTATCGGTTTCAAATCCGATGCTACGAGCTTGTCCAGCAACGCATCGACCGCAATCGATTGCAGCTGACGCAAATCCTGTTTCGAGTGATCCAGATGGGTGCCAAGCACTCGGATGAGTCCTAGCTCGCTTGGAACCATCGCCTCCAAAACGATTCGCTGCTCGCGGCTTGCTTCGTTGGGAAGCCTGTGTACGAGGCTCGTCGCAATCGGCCAGCGACTCAAGATCGCTTGGCCATACTCCCCGCCATCGAAATCGATCGCCTTGCCAAAAACTGCATAATAGCCGGTTAGTTTTTCGAGTTCGGATGCTTGGAGTTGGCCGACACTCCGACCACACCCCTGATCGACCTCCTGCAGCGCGACAATATCTGCGTCCGATCCGCGAATTACCTGCGCAATCCTTCGAAGTGACAGAACATCGTCGACCCCTTGGCCATGATGGATGTTGTAACTTAGAACCCGCAGAGACGGAGACTTCGCAGCAGTGCTTAAGACTGCCGTAACAGGGAAGTGGTCCGATGGCGTGCGGCCATCGCGACTCGTCCGATCGATCCTTGCAAGTCGTACTTGGAATTCCTCACTGCAAGCGATCCAATCGATCCTGGGTCCAGAGGTCTTGGTGGCATCGAATGCGGAAAAGGTTCCTTCGTTCGGACCCGCGTTCGGATGGATAACCCGGAATGTATCCGCCAGTTTCCGGTCCCCGGATTGGTCGAACAAAGCTCGGTAAGGATCGTCTTTTGGATCTGCGTTAAAATCTCCGGTGACAATCCATCGAGCGTCTTTGCCGATTGCATCGAGTCGGCTACGAATCAATCGACAGCTTTCGAGTCTAGCCGTTGAACCTTTGTGGTCCAGGTGTGCGTTGACAAAGAGAATTGGCCTAGAGTCTGTCGATTGGAGATCTTTGAGCTTAACCCAAGTTGCGATGCGGGGCAGGGCAGCATCCCATCCCTTGCTTCCAACAATATCGGGTGTCTGACTAAGCCAAAAATGACCCTGTTCGAGCGGTTCGAAACGATCTTTGCGATAAAACAGCGCGGCCATTTCGCCAGCTTCCTTGCCATCGTCCCGACCCGCTGCAACGACTCCAAAGTTTGGAAAGGTTTCGGCAATGAAATCCCGCTGACTGGCCAAGGTTTCTTGGGTTCCGAGCAGATCGGGATCGAAGTTTCGGATGGTTTCGGCAAGAAACTCTTTGCGCAAGTCCCAGCGATTGATACCGTCGTTGGCAGTCCCGTAACGGATGTTGAAACTCATGACGTGAATCCGTTGCGCTTGCTCCTGAGCCACGGTCGGCAAACTGCCGACGAACAGCAAGATGCAAAGCCACAAGGCTCGAAAGCATCGATGATCGCGTCGATTACCGTTCAGATGATGGATCAACATTAGGGTCCTAGGATAATAGGGAATCGTCAGTGATATTCCTTGTTGGCACAGCAGATCAATAGCATACCAAAGCCATCAGAAAAAAGTGACAAGCGATTCACGGACCATGCTAATCACGGCACCTTTGGATAGCAAAAGTCAATACCCCCTTTCCAGCAATGCGCCTCATCGCAGCAAAAGGAATAGGACTAAATTGAAAGTCGCACAGTTTTTGGAAACACTACCCACGCAAGAGTTGTGTGAAGCAACTCAATGGTCGGTCATTTTATTTCCAAAGGAATTCGGCGATGAAAGATTTTTTTGGTTTGAACACAAAGCAATTTAGTTCGATTTTCTCCACTTGCGTTTGGGGGTGGATGATCTGCTTTTTAATTGTAAATCAGTCGTCTCAGTCATACAGTGCAGTGGTTGTGACATTCAGCCCCGATGCAGACAATTTAGCAAATACGGTTGTTAGTGTCTCCGGATCGGGTTCGACGAACAATCAATCCCAGTGGCTCAATGGGCTAGGCACTGGGTATTACGATTTGGGGAATCCATTTAGCTCGGTACTAAACGATACCGATTTTTATTTGGTGGATAATCTCTATTACATTGCCAACCAAAGGATCGTGTTCCTTCGATTGGACGATGATGGGGTTCCTCTAGGAGACGATTTCGCAATCTACACCAACTCGTCAATTCCAACCAATACGGCCTATAACCTGAGCGGTTCGGCAAGAGTACCTGGGTTGCCGTTCGCTTGGTTGAATGTGGGTACCTATACGACGACACGCCAGCCCATCGGGAATGCAGATTCGAGTTTCGCTGTTGGTGGATTTACTTTAGTCGTTTCCAGTACACCTGTCCGCGTTCAATCAGGTGCCGTTCCAGAACCGACCAGCATGGCTTGTATGGCTCTCTTGGGCCTGGGTGTACTAGTCGCAAAGCCAAAGCGTAGCCGTATCTATTAGACCCTGGTCAGTTCAGGCTGGCTAGGCGTCGGCGGTAG
>JBJTAQ010000700.1:0-1922 GCA_046090945.1 Pirellula sp. | reverse complement strand
TTTGGTTACTGTTAGAACCGGTTCCATCACATTTCCGTTAGCGTCGATTCTTAATTTCCACTTTCCAACCACATCATCGCTCTGAACGCTTCGAGTCGCTGTCCAATCCAGATCGCGACTGCCATCATTGGTTGATGCTTTGACGACACCACTAAGGTTGTCGTTCTTGACCGTGCCTTGAAACTCAAGCTTGATATCCATACCTTGGAAATTGATCTTGAACTCGAAGGTCACTTTGTCGCCCGAGATTTTTCCGTTCTCGATGTTGATCTTGCGGCCCGACGAGCTCTCGTACTTACCTTTAAGCGTCTTGTCCTTGGAGTCTTTGATCGGTTCACCGACTTTCAAGCGGACAAGGTCCTTGTATTGCGTCCCTTCCAAATCGTATTCCCATCTCCAGGTGCCTGAGGGATCGACGGCAGATTTGTTGCCATCCTGCGCAAGCGAGAATGCGGAAAGAGTTAGCCAAGACAGGACGATCAAAAAGTACTTTTGCATACGAGAACCCACCGTGAAAGAAATGGCAAAGGAAAGGAAATCCAACTGTTAAGCCCATCGATTCTAACGTTCAATCGAAATATCTCCTAGCGGAATCCGGACACTTCGGAGAACCGTTTGGCTGGCGATTTACGAATATCGCCGAAGAGTTTTTAACCACAGAGGTACGGAGGAGCACAGAGGGGCCTCGATCTGTCTTGCTAGCGATGAGCAACTCTGTGAGTCTCTGTGCCTCTGTGGTTAAAAAAGGTTTTAAAGAGTTTCCAATTTATTGGGGCAAAGCGAAAAGCAGCATTTTTACCAAGGAGGCACGGAGGCGGGGGGAGGAAGTAAGCATGGCATCGGCCTTGACTCCCCGCGCAGTTTCCTCCGTGTCGGTGTAGTTCAAAAAAAGACCCGGCGATCAGAGACTACGGTCGCTTGAAGGCCATTGTCGCGGTGATTTCAACTTCGTCGTTAATCTTGCCCTTGCCGTAGTTCATCCCAAACTTGGTACGATCCAGTTTGAACTCAGTCGTCAACGTTGCAGCGCCATCGGTGATGCTCGCCTTGCACGGAACCTTGATCTCGACGGTCTTACCGAGCATCGTCATTTTTCCGATCAATTGAACGTTGTCTTCGCTCGCAGCATCGATGCCGGTGGTCTCGAACGTGATCTTCGGATACTTGCGCACATCGAAGAAGTCCGGGTTCTTGAGGTGGTCGGTAAGCTTTTGATCGTCCGACCACAAGCTATCGGTTTCGATTTCGAGTTTGAGAGAGCCGTTTTGCGGGTTTTCTAAATCTGCTTTGACAGCGGTGGTAAACTTCTTAAAGCCCCCTTTGTGGGCTCCATCGGGCTTCTTGCCGACAAAATCGATTTTGGATTTCTCCGCATCGAGTTTCCATTCTTCTGCATACGCCGGGCAAATTGCCAATGCGACCGAAAACAACAGAGTCCCGAAAAATTTTGACATCATGACCTCCAAATAGTGACAAGCGAACCGAAAACATTACAAAAACGCTACATACAACTGACCGTTTCTCGAACGGGAAGTTGCTATAGTATAACGGAACGTCCACCAGTTGTGCGTCTGATTCACCCGACTAATTACGTTCCGAGCCGAACTTGCTTTCGGACCCTATGAGCCATTTGTTGATTCGCTTAGGTATGTGCTTTGGCTTTTTCTTAGGCTGCCATCTGTTGGCACCTAGTAGTGGGCTATCTCAAATCGCGGACGTTGGCACCGTACAAGAAGCGATGCGGGTTGGGGATTACGAAAAAGCTATCGAATTATCCAAGCAGCAGGTGGAAAAGAAAACATGGAATGAGGCTTGGCCGAGGTTGCTTGCGACCAACCTGATGACGCTCGGTAGGCACCCTGAGGCCCTCGATGTCTACAAAATTGCCCAGGAGCGGTTTTCCGATAGCTTGAGACTGAAAC
>JBJTAQ010000699.1:0-1492 GCA_046090945.1 Pirellula sp. | reverse complement strand
GAGATGCATATGCAACAATGATTAAGGACTATTTCTCTCGCCACTGCGCTAATGACCTTTTCTCGTTTGGACACTTCGTCAGTGGAGATCGGGCGCGATTGACTGAGAAAGACGTCGTCCTTGCCTATGAGCCATCGCTCTGCGAGGTTCTGTGCATTGCGGAAAAAGAAAACGGGAAGTAAGCAGCCGTAAGCGATCAATCCTAAATTCAACGGCAAAAGCCACTTCAAAAAAACACCGATAAACAAGCTTTCAGTTGATTTCTCCGGCACCCTTTCAGGGTCTACTTGAAAGGAAATGTAGGTGTTCAAGAGAAGCATTGCAAAGCAAGCAAATGGAAATAATAAGCCGATCATCAATTTCCGATTGCCAACCCACAAAGCTAAAAGAAAGAAGAAAATCACCGCGAACTGAATCGATGTCTGCAACTCGTGGGCGATTGTTTTAAGAAGTTGGTATTGGGATCCCAATAGGCGTTGCTGATATTCCAGTTCGAATGTTCTGAATTCCTGCAATAGCATTCCTATTGCAACAGCCGAGCATGCGACGAGAAGCCAGAGTCCATGAAAAATAGGTCGGGAATGCAGCCCCCGGTGACTTGGTTCGTCCTGATGAAATTTCCAGCCCGACCAAGCAATTAGAAGACCAAGCAGGATGTTGATGGCTGTGTAGGAAACAATGCTCTTACAGAGGATCCAATTAGCCAATAGCACATAGTCCGGGTAGTGCGCAGGGAGCCCCTGATCTCGATACAAAGAAAATGAATCATTCTCAGCAACCCTCCAATCCGTGTAGTTGAAAAACTTAAGCAGGGCGAAAAGTAAACATCCCCAAGCCCATCTGTTGATGCCATTTGTTGGAAACGATAGTACCAACGTCCAGACCACTGCGAACTCAAATGGGGAAAGCAAATAATCCCAGATTGGATAACTCGGATGGTCAAAACCTCGTGTCAGGTAAAGAAAACCATTTTTCAACAGCAGAAGTAAGGCATAACAAATGATGAGCAGCGACTTGCTGGGAAGATACTGCCAAGCTTCCTTCGGTGACGCGAGAAATGCAAAGGTTTCGGGTAAATGCGTCCATTTCATTCCCATTCTTGAGGGGGAGGCGGGATTAGGCCGTTCATCCGCATCGTTGCCACTTGCCATCTTGCGCTCCGGAATAAACTCCGCTTTGATTCGAGCCTATCGACTGACGATCAGTCCGTAACATCCAACTTGTAAATCGTATCCGCGAGCGTAGTTTGGAAAAAAATCCGCAAAAAATAGGTAGATTTGTTCCCGTCTGTTGCTGTGAGATCAACCGGGTATTGCGAGGCAGTCTATCCGGTGGTGTTTTATTATTCACGATGCACCTAGGTGTCCCAGCGGTATAAAACCATGTGCCTGGGGTGATAGCACCAAGGGATGAGGAGGGGATTCAAAAGTCGAGTCGCTTTTTGATTTCTAGGGTACTATCGCTTATACTGGTCAGAGAGTGTGGGGAAAAC
>JBJTAQ010000698.1:0-2647 GCA_046090945.1 Pirellula sp. | reverse complement strand
GGGTTTTTTACAAGCCGGAGTTGGAGGTGTTGATGGAGGTGGTAGGGGCTGATGGTCAGATTCTCGATCACTTTGATGGCCGGCAACTCAATCCCGGCCATGCGATCGAATGCGCGTGGTTCATTCTTCACGAAAGCGTTGTTCGAAAAGACTCGCGGCTCAAGAAACTTGGGCTTTCTATCCTCGATGCGATGTGGCAGCGAGGATGGGACAAAGACTTTGGCGGACTGTTCTACTTTCGGGATGTGTACGACAAGCCGGTGCAGGAGTACTGGCACGACATGAAATTCTGGTGGCCGCACTGCGAGGCGATCATCGCGACGGATCTGGCTAGGCGGCTATCGAACGAGCCACGCTATGAGCAGTGGCATCAACAAGTATGCCGGTGGAGTTTTGATCACTTTGCAGACCCAGAGCACGGCGAGTGGTTTGGGTATCTGCACCGAGATGGCAACCGGTCGAACTCGCTCAAAGGGAGTCTTTGGAAGGGTCCTTT
Organism: Pirellula sp.; assembly: GCA_046090945.1. Classification (GTDB taxonomy): domain Bacteria; phylum Planctomycetota; class Planctomycetia; order Pirellulales; family Pirellulaceae; genus JBKCUI01. The sequence goes on along the minus strand of JBJTAQ010000698.1, from coordinate 2,151 downwards.
CCATTTGCCGCGCATGCTCTGGTATTGCATGAGGCTCGCCAAGGAATTCAAGGTTTAGAATCAGAATCGGTTTTATCGGGACCGTTTTGTTCCGATTCGATCAGTTCTGTTCGTTGAGCAAGATCGAAGCGTTTCCCCGCGGAGCCTACAAACTCCTTGAGCTCGGATCGACCATCCTCGGCCCACTGAAAGGTGACGGTACCAGGGCCGACGATTTCAGCTCTCGAATGCTGCACGATGATTGCGGTGCTTTCATCGATGCCGATCCCGAGCATCTGAGGATAGGTCTCCACAAGCGACCTTAGGTCCTTCTGTCGACGACGCTGGGTGAAATGTTGATCGATTGCAACGCCAGAGATAAAGCCCAGGCCACCTCGCTCGTATCCGGGTGCCATGATGCGGTAGTTTTCGATCGGTGTAGCTCTGGCTAGATAATTGGCTTGGATGGATGCTCCGGCAGACGAACCGGCGATCACACCCCCACGTTCCAACACCTGCTTCATCAGCCGATGGGCTTGAGTGCCATAATAGGAATCGGCAAGGTTCCATTGTCGGCCTCCGCCAAACCATATTCCAGTCGCATTTTTTAGTGGCTCTAGGAACTGCTCGTCTTGGTTGGCCACCCGGCGATCTTTGGTATGCACCAGCGTGCATTCCATGGCTCCCATCTGTTTCCATACCTGCAAAAGTCGCGTGTCGCCAGACATGTCCTCTTCTTCGGCGCAAGGTACATAAACGATTCGGGCCTGAGGCCCGCCGGCAAGCTCGACGAATTTCTGCATCAAGCCCTGGGGCATTCCTCCACCGCCGACGATGATCAAGGATCCGTTGGGGACATCCGGCCTTTGACGTTCGCTGGGAGGAAAGACCTCGAGGGTTCTTTCGATCGCGCAGCGTCGCCACTGGGTCCAGTCCAAGAGAAAATTTTCAGGTTGATTGCGATTGGCCTGAGATCGGGCTTGGATCCGCTGTGATGCCTCGGGCGAGTGCTCGCAGGGACCAACCCACACCGTCGCGGTACCCGGGCCGTAAAGCATCCCTTTGCGGCCTTGCAGTACCCATGCGTTCCCTTTGGCGATCGAAAGAAGGACGCCCCGATCCTCAATCCGGATCCTTTGAGCAACGGTTCGGTCGATCGCGCCGTCTTCCGTAAACACGATCGTTGCGTCAGGTACCAGCCCGAGTCCCCTGGCGAAATGGCCGCTTGGGTCGGACTTGAGATAGCGTTCGGCTAGTCCCACGCAGGCTGGTCCGACAAATGCCACCATCGTTCCCTTGGATAAACAACCCTGGATGGTTTCCCCTAGCCTTGACCATTCGGCTTGGGGGATCTGTTCGATGAGTCGATCCTCGCAGACGATTAAAAGGGTTTCAGGATCGAGATCCTTAAGCCGATCGACCTCTGGGGTCCAGGTTATTTTCTTCAACTCCGAGGCAGCTTGTCGTATCTCTGACGCACTGAGCATGTTCGATGCCGATTCGAACGATCCTACAATCAGCCATTCCGTATATTTTTTTCGTGGACTGTCGTTTTCTGCGAGAAGGTGCTTGAGCCCATCGAGTGAATCGGTCAGGGCCAGAGAGCCTCGAATTCGCAGCTCCTCAGGCCAGTCGCTATAGCGCTCGAAAAAGAGTTCCGCGGATTGCCCATCGGTATCTTGTGCGGTGAGCCACGATGGACTTTGGATCAACCAAACCAAGACACCTATCCAACCGAAAAACCTGCTCATGAGTATTCACCGATCACTACTTGCCAATCACTGCTTGCCGTCGGCATCGAGGGGAACAAACGGCTTTTCCGTGTACCAACGTTTCATGAGTTCCAAATTCTTATGGTACTGAGGGGTTCGGTTCCCCTTTCCGCCTTCGAGGTGGTCGGCTCCGGCTTCGGCCTCGTAGACCTCGGGACTCTCGACACCGCGATGGTCGCCGGCTAGTTTTTGCCAACCGACTAGTTTCGAACGGAGGTCAGAGAGTGTCTGGCTGTGCGCGGCGTCTTGGGAGAGGTTGTGCAGTTCCTCGGGATCATTCTCCAGGTCATAGAGCTCTTCGAGTGGACGGGTCTGGGCCATGATGAGTGCTTGCGCGGCATTGAGTTTTCCTGCGGCGTGCCATTCTCGCATAGCTTGAACGATCGCCTTGGAATCCTTG
>JBJTAQ010000697.1:0-8378 GCA_046090945.1 Pirellula sp. | reverse complement strand
CGGGTTTGATCCAAGCGTTACCCAATCCAGTCGTGGATTGGGACTAGCCAGCATGACCGAGCGAATTCGACTTGCAGGCGGTACCATCGATATTCGAGCCTTACCCTCGCAAGGTGTAGCAATTGCGGTTGTTGTACCAATCCCTGAAACTCAGTCTCTGTAGAAACCAAGCACCATTAGAAACCAAGCACCATTTGTATGAAACGTGTCAGAGTTTTAGTCGCCGATGATCATCGCATTGTTGCAGATGGCTTGAGAAATATCCTCGAACCGGAGTACGATTTAGTCGGCATTGCGGAAAATGGAAGATCGTTGGTCGATCAAGCCATGAAGCTTTCTCCGGATGTGATCGTCGCCGATATCTCGATGCCGTCACTCAATGGATTCGACGCGATGGAGATGCTGCAAAAGCAAAACACGATGGCCAAGTTTATTTTCTTGACGATGCACAAGGATGTGACTTATGCCGCGAAAGCCATTCGTCAGGGAGCGATGGGTTATGTGCTCAAGCACTCGGCCTCCGAAGAGCTTCTTCGCGCCTTGCAGTCGGTTTTGTCCGGCGAAAAGTTCATCTCACCAGAAATCGCCGATGGACTGAAAAATGCCGACGAACAGCTCAGTGAACTCGAGGAGCACAAGATGCTCACGACTCGTCAGCGAGAAGTACTACAGTTGTTTGCCGAGGGCAAGTCGGCCAAGGAGGTTGCCGCTACCCTTGGGATCTCGGCAAGAACCGCTGAGAATCATAAGGCCCGGATTATGACTCAGCTCCGACTTCACAGCACCTCGGAGTTGGTCAAGTACGCGATCCGTCATGGACTCATCGCGAGTCTTTAAGCAATCGAATATCGCAAAGGACGATATCAGACAGCAATCGATCACTCCGATTCATCCTGGATGGTATCGCGAAACAAATCGTCGCGAGAATGAAGCTGGAAGAACAGCGCCCGCTTCTGCTCAGGCAGGGAGTAATCGAAACCGAGCTTGCGCAAGAACTCATCCGAAGCGCTGATTGCCATGACCTCGAGGATGCCCTTCTTGCGAGCTCGCTCGACGCACGCGCGAACCAAGTCGCTTCCGATCCCGCGACCTTGGTAGCCATCTGCGACGGCCAAACACTGGATCTCGCCAAGTTTCCGAGAGTAGATCTCGACGGCCGCAAAGCCGACGATCTTGGGGTTACCCTCCTCGATCAGTTCAGCCACAAATCCGTTGGCCATCAGGAGAATCAATTCCGATTCCAAACGCCTAAGGAGTTTCCGCTGCTGGACAAACGGCTCGAGCAAGGCTTGGACGCGATCCAAATCGTCGTAATGGGCCGAACGAATCACATGCTCGGACTTATTCGTCATTGTGGAATTCGGCTCGTTCATCGCACGCTCGACTTGGACTTGGATTTTGCTCGGATTTGCTGGCATTAAACAGTGTTGTAGCAAGCCCGGTTATCGCGTTCGTAGTAGACGTATCATCGAGTTTTGCTAGCAAATTACAAGCCCTTCGGTGAGCTTGTTCTAAGCGATACAGGCGGACCTTCGTCTTGCCCTAATTGCGTAGTTTCCCGTATATCCTACGTTTAGAGTTTGAATGCAAGTCCGTTTTGGCCGAAAAACCGATGGAGTTTCGGTTGGTCCAGCAATCGAAATCATGGCGATCCAGAGCATGACAGGAAATTTGGCCAACACGATCGACGACACCATGGGACAACGGATCTTCTTCTCGGTCGGGGAACCTAGTGGCGATTTACATGCTGCGAGTCTGATTAAGTGCATGCGGGGTATCGACCCGACGACGCGAGTGCGCGGATTTGGCGGATCGAAGATGATCCAAGCCGGCCTGGATTTGGACTTTGATCTGACGACGATGGCCGTTATTGGGATCACGGAGGTGTTACCCAAGCTGCGAGAGTTCTACCGTATCGCAGACATTGCTGAAGGCTGTTTTCGACGGGGTGAGGTCGATGGGGTAGTGCTGGTCGACTTCCCTGGTTTCAACTGGCACATTGCCAAGCGGGCCAAAAAGTATGGCTTGCCCGTCTTTTATTATCTGCCACCTCAACTGTGGGCTTGGGGCGGTTGGCGAGTCAAGAAGATGCAGCGCTACGTCGATCGCGTGTTTTGCAATTTACCTTTCGAGCAGGAATGGTTCGAATCTCGTGGAGTCAATACGACCTATGTTGGTCATCCTTTTTTCGACGCGATCGCCAATACCCCGTTGGACACCAAATTCATCAACCGCTGGAGAGACTCGGGACGATTGCAAGTCGCTGTTTTACCTGGTTCACGAGAGCACGAGGTGCATCGGATATGGCCGATGCAATTGCAGATCATCCGGCAACTGGCTCATGAATTTCCTGAAGTGGAGTTCTTGACCGCCACCTTGAAAGACTCCCATGCTCTGTGGTGCCAGAGCCAACTGAGTGCCTCAGACCAACGTTTGCCGATCCATATCTTTTCTGGTAAGACCAGTGAGATTCTAGAACTGTGCGATTGCACGCTTATGAAAAGCGGATCGGTGTCACTCGAGGTCATGGCACGTGGAAAGCCAGCAGCTGTGATGTACCATGTCAGCAACATGACGTATGCGATTGGGAAGTTGCTGGTCAAATGCCAGTACATGTCGCTTCCGAATCTCATGGCCCAGGCTCCTCTGATGCCTGAGTTTCTCTCCCACGGATCGATTCAATCCCGTTCGGCACTTCGATCGATCGAGGAGATCACCCAAGAGATGGTAAAACTCCTGGGCGACCCCCAATACCGGCTGCTTCAGCGGCAGCGACTCCGGGAGCTTGCAAGTACCTCGGCCAAGACGGGGGCGACTCAGAGTGTCGCTCAACATATCTTGACCGACCTACAGCCACGGCTAGAACTGCGCCGCCGCAATCGACTCGAATTGACCCCAGTCGACGGCTCATGCGGCCAACACCCCGCAGCATCAACAAGCCGCACCAAAGCAGCCTAGCTCCCAGCAAAAATCCAATGGTTTCGCCAACCATTTCTCCACCCCTGCCGCAATTCCTCACACCCGGCTCTCCCGCGAATCGACCTGCGTCAAGCCATGAAACCGGATCCAGCCTCTCGAACTCGGTCTATCCACTCAGGCGTGGATTCTATCCAGGAAGATCACGACGAAGCTCACCCGAACAGTGAGGCGACATCTCAACCGAATGTCCATCGCTATCGCGATCTGGAGCTATTGAGCACCGGAGGCATGGGCGAAATATATCAAGCAATCGATCGAATTTGTCATCGCCCGGTGGCAATCAAAAAGATACGCAAGGAGTTTCAGGAGGATCGTGAGGTTCGACGGCGCTTTCATGCGGAAGCTGAACTTACCGCGTCGCTTGAACATCCTGGAATCATTCCGATCTACGACCGTGGGATAGATGAAACAGGACGCGACTACTATTGCATGCGACTGATCCGTGGCCAGGGCTCCGGAACTTATGCCGACTCCATTAACAACTTCCACGAAAAGTCCTTCTCAAACGCAAACGAACAATTCAGGGAACTTCAAGACTTAGTGCAAAAATTGGTCAGCATCGCAGAAACCATCGCTTACGCACATAGCCAAGGTATCGTCCATCGGGATTTGAAACCATCGAATATCCTGATTGGACCTTACTCTGAAACGCTGATCGCAGACTGGGGTTTGGCTCGGAGAGTTTCTGGCTTCATTCCCGAAAACCAAGCAGCATGCAATACACTTGCGGATCCGAATCATCGAGACTTTTACCCGCAGTCAGATATACCCACACCAAGAATTGGAACTCCAGGCTATGCGGCTCCTGACTCGCTTGAAGGTGCAACGGAAGACGTGCTCAGGGCAGTTGACGTCTACTCGCTCGGAGCCATTCTCTACAAGATTCTAAATAATCAATCCGCGAGACTAGCAACGGACCACAGCAAGAAAAATGAAAACTCCTCGATCGCCCCTAAGCTTCCTGCAATCGAATCGCTGGATGCCATAGCATGCAAGGCGACGAAAAAGGATTGGACCAAGCGTTACTCGAGCGTCGATGCCTTTCGATCGGATTTGACACAATGGCTCTCTGGCGAACCGATCAGCGCCCGGCCCGAAGGCTGGCAGGAACAAACGATCCGATGGCTGAGTCGACGTCGGTCGGTTGCCAGCGCACTGGCCACGGCTTGTGCAGTAACACTCCTAGGTGGGGCCTGCTTCCTCTTCTATCAGACTCAGCAAAAGCGGATTGTCCAAGAGCAAGCCAGGCAGCTTCAGTTTGCGTTAGAGGATTCAGCTCAACTCTTCCAAGCCACTCAAAAAGCCAATGAGATCTCCGCGCAACGTCGCCAAGAGGCCGTCGATAACCTAAAGCTTGCCGAAAAACGAGAAGCGTTGTCCTACGAAATCCTTGGGAAATTCCAAAGCTACCTTGTGGCTAATTTAGAAATCTATCAGCTGCCAGCGATCGATGCTCTAAAGAACAAGCTTGCGATTCAGTCCAAAGACATGTTTGACTCCATCTTGAGAGATTTTGATCGGGACCTACACCCCACACCAATGGCCATCACACGACTTAGTCAGTTGGCCTTTTCATTGGCATCATCGGCTATCAAGTTAAACAACGAGGATCAAGCGCATAAGATCATCGATCAAGCCTGCGGTTGGATGCGAGGATATCTAGATCCTAAGCTGCCGGAAGCTGTCCGCGATGCAATTCTTTTACGATCCGCCGACCTCCAAACACTTCGAGGGGAGTTGTTCATGGGTCGCGGAAATTTTCTCGAATCCAAACCTAGATTCGAAGAAGCCCTCAAGCAGATCACTTCCGTCATCGATAGCGGATCCCTGCAAGATCAGGATTTCCAAGAAGCTAAGATCGTACAAGCCAAGAGTTTGTCCGGCGTGGCTATGTGCGATGCTTTTACCGGCCATCTGAGTCAGGCTAAGAAGCTTCTGCAGCAGGCCATCGAGTTACTGCATGAGGAACCCACCACCTATCTTGGTACCATGATTCGCACTCAAATTCATGGAAACATGGCGAATCTGCATGAGTTAGACGGTGAGAAAACTCTTGCGATTAAGCACTTGGAGAAGGCGGCAGGTTTCATTGAGGAGGCGGCAAATCGGATCCACGAAAACCCATCCGGCAAGCTTGATGACACCAGAGGCTTAGAGGTCGTTCCCAACACCGAATACTTCCGTTTCCGTTCCATCATTCATCACCGAAGGGTCAAGCTTCTGATCGAAACCGAGGACTTTCAAACCGCGATTGGAATCCTAAGTGATCTAATGAAAAAAGAGCATGGCACCCTAGAAAGATTTCCCAACAACAACACATTCATCCAAATGTATCGGGAAACCGTAACCATTCTGCACAATATCTTGCTAAACCAGAAACAGTACGATCAAGCCGTGGAAGTGGCCGAGCGATGGACAACACTCGCTCAATCCATGGTCGATTCACCTCAGGCTTCGGAATCCCATGTGGAACTTCTCATCGCAGCCCACCATGCCGCAGGGCATATGTTTCAGAGGATGGACCAAATCCCAGAAGCGCTCGATCGATATTCCAAAGCCCTAGATGCTTGTCACCAAGCCCATGTGCGCAAAATCCGAACCGTGACTGTCCTGGATCAGAAAGTAGAGTTGCATTTGCACCAATTCGAACTCTCGGTGACCAACCTACCGCTTGACCAAGTTCAAATCTACTACGAGCGAGCTGTCGAGGCGTCCGAAGAACTCTTCGCCATGGATCCAAATCCCGCCGGTCCTGCGGCCAACGCAATCACCCACCTTAAACGCGGTTTGGATGTTATGCGATCTGCAGGATTCAACCAGGCCGCCGGAGATTGGGAAAACCGACTCAAAGACAAGAAACTCTTGCCCTAAGCCTACCTGAGCCCTTTCGGGCATGGTTTTTGCTGGCAACCTCGCGGATTCTCAGCCGCAGGCCCGGTTTACGTTGGCCCGTATCTTGGTCGGAATCTACAATGAAGATCCCTAATCTTTAAGGAGAGGTCGATGAATCGATGCTTGATGTCCAAATTCCTGCTGCTCTTTGGCTGGCTGCTGCTTGCAATCATGGCCCCCCTGGGAACCCACCTGAGGGCTGAGCCTCTCCAAGACCCCTTATTCGGCGGCAAAACCGACGGGTTTGGCCAAGACTTTTCTCTGGGACTGTTCGATAACCCTTACGAGTTTTCCGCAACCTATCAAATCGATCCCAAAACACTCAAAGGACGGGTGTCGCTAACCACCAAGCTTTCCGGAAAATATCATATTTTTTCGACCACCCAAGCTGCCGGTGGTCCAAGCCCAACGGTGATCAAGCTCATCGGCAAGCAAGCCAAATTGCTAGGGCCATTCGTGCCCGATCGAGCCCCGGAAGTCGATCGAAACTCGGAATTCTGGCCCGGCCTGGATGTCGAACAGTTCAGCGATAAAGTCACTTGGACTGCACCTATCGAATTCGCACAGTCGCCAAGTGATAAACCCGGCCCGATCGAACTGACGGTCGAAGGCCAAGTTTGCGAGAAAAATTGCATCCCCATTCGGGATGAGAAGGTCTCGGCGAGCTTCGACGGGTGGATCGAGATCAAACAGGAGTCCCTTGCACTCGGAACCTTTCGCGAGCCCGATAGCATGGTCGAGTGGAAGATTCACCTCTCGAAGTCGTCAGTCAAACCTGGCGAAAAAATGGAATTGATTCTCGAAGCTAATCCGAACCAAGACTTCTATATCTACAAACTCGACCTCAAAGACAAAACCACCGAAAATCGGACCCATTTGGTCCTAACCCAAAAGGCAGGTGTTCGCGCCTACGAACCGAACGTTGATAAACGCTCGGTCCGCAAGGACTTGGGGGTCGGTGGCATCGTCGATTACTACAACGGCAAGGTGACGATTCGCGTACCGATCGAGATCCCGGAAACGGCCATCGAAGGCGAAACGCCCATCGAAGGCCTCTTGGGTTACCAAGCTTGCACCAACGGTGCTTGCGATCGACCCAGGGGCCTTTCCTTCAAAGGAAATTACCAAGTTTCCAAGTCGAATTCTTCGAGCGAAAAACTACCGCTCGGAATCGCGTCTAGCAAATATGACGATGCTGCGAACCATCCCCAGCGGCAGAACTGGTTCGAAGGGGACAAGTACGCGCTGACGCTTGCACCCAAAGAAGTCCTCTCGAAGTTCCTCCTCGCTTTGCTCGGCGGATTCATCCTCAACTTCATGCCTTGCGTGCTTCCTGTGATCGGCTTGAAGGTTTTGGGTTTTGTCAACGAAGCTCACGGCGAGCGTCGACGCGCAGCGATGTTGACGCTGGTCTACTCGCTGGGCATGATCGCTGTGTTGGTTGGATTCGGAGCAACAAGCCTGGGGCTGCGATGGCTCACTGGAAGGGCGCTCGAATGGGGTGCGTTGTTCACCAGCACCACCACCCAAGTCCTTTTTACCGGCTTTATGTTCACGCTGGCACTGAGTTTCCTGGGCGTCTGGGAGTTTCCCATCCCAGGGTTTGCCACAGGGGCCAAAAGCACCGAGCTTTCCAGCAAAAAAGGATACGCTGGAGCATTCTTCAAAGGGGTCATCACCACCCTGCTAGCCACCCCTTGTAGCGGACCGTTTTTAGGAAGCGCTCTGGCTGTTTCCCTCAGCCAACCAGCCTGGGTTGTACTCCTGATCTTTTTGGGAGTCGGGCTCGGAATGGCCTTTCCCTATCTGATGGTTGCGATGTTTCCCGGTGCGATGAAGTGGATCCCAAAGCCAGGGCCATGGATGGAGACTTTCAAGGAGTTCCTCGCGTTCCCGCTGCTGCTGAGCGTCGTCGCGTTTGTTTCGGGATTCCCTGAGAAAGAGCGAATCCCGATGCTCTCGGCGTTGATCTTCATCTGGTTTGCCTGCTGGCTCATCGGCCGCGTGCCCTCTTGGGAAAGCGGCCCTCGACGCATCAAGGCTTGGGGGCTCGGAACTCTGGCTGCCATCGGCGGAACGCTCGGTTCATTTTATGTACTTCAACCATCCAAGTATGAACTCGAATGGGTACCGTTTAGCGAGCAAGCTCTCCAAGCTGCGGTCGCTGAGGGCAAACCCGTGATGGTCGACTTTACCGCCGAGTGGTGCGCAAACTGCAAACTCAATTTGGCCGTGGCCATCAACACCCGCAAGGTTCAGGATGTTGTCAAGAAAAATGATATCGTTCCGATGATCGCTGACCTAACGCGATACCCACCGGAACTGATGGCCAAGCTTCGTGAGCTCAAAAAAGTCGCCATCCCTGTGCTTGCAATCTACAAACCCGGCGACAGCAAAGATCCGATCATCCTCGAAGATATCCTAACCGAGTCTCAAGTCGTCGAAGCGCTTGAGAAGGTTGGATCGATGATCAGTCCGATCAGTCAGATCAGTCAGATCGATAATCC
>JBJTAQ010000696.1:0-2547 GCA_046090945.1 Pirellula sp. | reverse complement strand
TTCTTTTTGCGGGGAACGGTTTCCACGGTGGCGAGTGGTGGGCCAAGGAGGAGGAGGGCAAGCTCAAGCTTGGTCGTGTGCTAGCACCGCTTCAAGACTTCAGCGATTCGACTCTATTCATCAAGGGGCTTTACAACGCCGAGGCGCTCAAGGGGAACATTCACAGTTCTCAGACGGGGAATCTATTGTCCGGCGCGCCGTTGACAGCCGGAGGAGATATCCGGTCCGGTACGAGCGTCGATCAGCTCTTGGCGCAAACGATCGGTCGGGAGACCAAGGTACCGAGTTTGGTCTTGGGCTGTGAAAAATCCAATCCATCGGTCCACAAGAACTACTCGATGATATATAGTTCGCACATCTCTTGGTCGAGCCCCACGACACCCACGCCGCTAGAGCTCTATCCGGCACTTGCTTTTGATCGGCTCTTTAAAGACGAGAATCACCGTGGGGATCAAAGCGTCCTGGACTCGGTGTTAGAACACGCAGGGGATATCCGTCGTCAGATCAGCAGTTCCGACAGGCAGAAGTTTGATGAGTATCTTGATTCGGTGCGTGATGTCGAGCAGCGAATCGCCAACGCGGGCAAGCGAGGGGAGTTGCAGGGTTGGAAGCCGACGCTTGATAAACCCAACATGGATCGACCGGCCGATGGAATTCCTCAGGATATCTCCGAGCATATGCGGCTCATGTGCGACATTCTGGTTCTGGGTTTTCAAACCGATACGACTCGGATCTCGACGCTCAAACTCAACAACGATCACTCCTCGTTGCGATTCCCCCATTTGGGAGTCGACTACATGATCCACCATTTGCTCTCGCACTCCGATACCGAGGACTGGCTCAAGGTCAATCAATTCTTTACTGAGCAGATGGCCTACATCGCTCGGCGACTGAGTCAGATTCAAGAGGGTGAGCGGACGGCGTTGGACAATTCGATGATCATGCTCTGTTCGAGTATGATGACCGGCAGTCATGATGCATCGCAGCTTCCGGTGGTCATGGTGGGCAAAGGTGGCGGTAAGATCGCGACTGGCAAGGTGCTGGATTATCGTCAGAATCCTGAGCGTCAGATGTGCCGGCTCTACATGTCGATGATGCAGAAGATGGGGATCGAGCGATCGAGTTTCGGCGATGCGACATCGGCTCTTCCCGAAGTGTGATTCTATTGGCTAATGTCATTTTAGAAAGCCGATTCGATGGTTAAACTTGGTGCCCACATGAGCATCGCAGGCGGCTATTACAAAGCCGTCGATGCTGCCGCAAAGCTCGGAATGGATGTCGTGCAGCTCTTTACCAAAAACAACAATCAGTGGAATGCCAAAGAGATCACCGACGGGGAGATCAAACAGTTTGCTAAAGCCCTAAAAGAGTCCGGGGTGAGCAATCCTCTTTCGCATGCTTCGTATTTGATCAATTTGGCGTCTCCCAAGGAGGATCTGTGGGGCAAGAGCATCGATGCGATGGTCGTCGAATGGCAGCGAGCGGCCTTGCTCGGGTTAGATGGCGTCGTGGTTCACCCTGGAGCATTTGTCGATTCGGATGAATCCTCAGGGTTGGAGAGAATTGTCCAAGCTGTCGCCAGAGCGGCCGAACAGGTGGAAGCGAAGGATTGCTGGTTGTTGCTGGAGAATACAGCAGGCCAAGGTTCCTGTTTGGGCTGGAGTATGGAGCAACTCGGCTGGATGCTCGAGCGGACCGGCGAGTCGATGCGTGTGGGTGTATGTTTGGATACCTGCCACGCGCATGCCGCCGGTTATGACTTTTCAACCGAAAGTGGCTTTAAGGCTTGGGAAAAGGACGCGAAGAAGCATGGAGTGTTGGATGCGATCCGGGCGCTTCATTTGAACGATAGCAAGAAGGGATGTGGGTCGCGAGTCGACCGTCACGAGCATATCGGGCTAGGAACGATTGGCAGACAGGGATTCGAACGGGTGCTCAAACACCGTGTACTCAAGAAGTGGCCGATGTATCTTGAGACCGAGAAGGGCCAGGACCAGGACGGCCAAGAGTGGGACGCCGTCAACCTGAAGCTCCTCAGACAACTCGCCAGTTGAGCTCTTGTTGACATCGCAATTCGCTTGCAAACCTCCTTGGCTTTGCGATTGATAGCGCGATCTTGCAGTAATTCTAACCGAATTACATCAACAAGCCCTTACACTTCGGGTTGCGAAGGGCGCCATTAGGATGGCAACCGAAGGCTTGCGCCGTGCCATTCCTAGGAAGTCACCCGGGATGCAATCAATTCTTGAATCGCAAGGGCATCCCTGCAAGCGGCTTGCCAAGCGGTTTCGTTGGCGAAACCTTCTCGGTGAAACAGTACCGTTTCATATCCGATGCGAAATTCGATCCAACTGCTGCGAACTTTGACATGCTCAACGTATTGGATTGGGCACAAGACCCAGTGATGGGTATCGCAAAAGAGGAGTTTTTCGAGATTGAACCACTGCGACTGGGGCTGAGGTTCGATCGATCGTTTGCGGTACGCTTGCAGTTGTTCCGGGATTTCTCGGACCCAAATCGTCCAGCGTACCGCAAACGATCGATCGA